>CAJXHQ010000165.1 GCA_913054485.1 uncultured Paracoccaceae bacterium | reverse complement strand
CGGCTGCCGCCAAAAGCTGGCGGAGTTTGGTGATGGCGATGCGGTGGTCACCATGGCTACCACGCAGGGCGGTGAGCGGCAGACGACCATCGCGGATCTGCTGCCGGGCGCTTTCAAGAAAAGCCAGCTGGGCGGGGAATAAGTCTTGGACGCCCGCGCCATCATCGCAGCCCTGCGCCGGGGCGAGGAGCCTTCGCCGGAAGAGCTGACCTGGTTTGCCCAGGGGCTTGCGGATCAGTCCGTGTCGGATGCGCAGGCTGGGGCCTTTGCCATGGCGGTCTGCCTCAACGGGCTGGGCGACGCTGCGCGCGGCGCGCTGACCCTGGCGATGCGCGACAGCGGCGACGTGCTGGCCTGGGATCTGGACGGGCCGGTTCTGGACAAACATTCCACCGGCGGGGTGGGCGATTGCGTGTCGCTGGTGCTGGCCCCGGCGCTGGCGGCCTGCGGCGCTTATGTTCCGATGATTTCAGGCCGCGGGCTGGGCCATACCGGCGGCACGCTCGACAAGCTGGAGGCGATCCCCGGCGTCACCACCCAGGTTTCCGAAGACCGGCTGGCGCAGATCACCCGGACTGCGGGATGCGCCATCGTCGGGGCCACGGCGCAGATCGCGCCGGCGGACAAGCGGCTCTATGCGATCCGCGATGTGACCGGCACGGTCGAAAGCCTGGACCTGATCACCGCCTCGATCCTGTCAAAGAAACTTGCCGCCAGCCCGGATGCGCTGGTGCTGGATGTGAAGGTGGGATCGGGCGCATTCATGAAGACCATGGAGGAGGCCCGCGCGCTGGCGCGGTCCCTCAGCCGGACCGCCAATGCAGCGGGCTGCAAGACCTCTGCGGTGATCACTTCGATGGACCAGCCGCTGGCCCCGGCGCTTGGCAATGCGCTGGAGGTGGCTGAGGTCATGAAGGTGCTGACCGGGGCCGATAAGGGCCCGCTATTGGATATCTCAATGGTGCTCGGCGGGGTTGTTCTGGCAGATGCTGGGCTGGCCGCGGATGCGGATGAAGGCGCCGCCAAGGTTGCAGCGGCCATCGTGTCGGGCCGGGCAGCAGAGCGGTTCGGGCAGATGCTGGCGGCCATGGGCGCACCGCTGGGATTTGCGGAGGACTGGGCCCGCTACCTGCCGGAGGCTCCGGTGATCCGCGAAATCACAGCGCCCAAGGCGGGCTATCTGAGCGCCGTGGACGGCGAGGCGCTGGGGCTGGCCGTGGTTCATCTCGGTGGCGGCCGTCTGGTCGAAAGCGATCAGGTGGATCCGGCGGTTGGGATCAGCGATCTGGTTCCGCTGGGCGCCAAACTGGCCAAGGGCCAGCCCCTTGCGCGCATCCATGCATCGCGCGAGGATAAGGGCGAAGCGGCCGCGCAGGCGGTGCTTGATGCGGTGAAGATATCCGCCAAGCCGCCCGCGGTGCCGGAGCTGATCCGCGAAAGGATATAAAGATGCCCCGCGCCTTCCTGGTTGTGATGGACTCCGTTGGCATCGGCGGCGCGCCGGATGCCTCCTCTTTCTTCAATGGCGATCTGCCGGATCTGGGCAGCAACACGCTGGCGCATATTGCGCAGGCCTGCGCCGCGGGGCAGGCGGAGGTGGGGCGCACGGGCCCGCTGCACATGCCGAACCTTGAATTCCTTGGTCTGGGGTCTGCGATGCGCTTGGCCTCGGGCGTGCCGTTTCCGGGGATGGAGATGAAGCCGCGCGGGCTCTGGGGCTGTGCGGCGGAGGTGTCGCCGGGCAAGGACACGCCCTCGGGCCATTGGGAGCCGGCAGGGCTGCCGGTGCCGTGGAACTGGCACTTCTTCCCCGATACCACACCGTCTTTTCCGTCTGAAATCAGTGCTCTGGCGGCGGACCTTGCCGGTACCGAAGGCATCCTTGGCGACTGCCATGCGCCGGGTACGGCGATCATCGAGCGGTTGGGGGCCGCGCATATGCAGAGCGGCTGGCCGATCTGCTATACCTCTGCGGACAGCGTCTTCCAGATCGCCGCCCATGAAGAGACATTCGGGCTGGAGCGGCTGCTGAAACTCTGCCGGGATCTGGCGCCGCATCTGCACGCGATGAAGGTCGGCCGGGTGATTGCGCGGCCTTTTGTTGGTAGTGAAACGGACGGTTTTACCCGCACCAACAACCGCCGCGATTTTGCGATTGCGCCGCCAAGGCCGGTGCTGACCAACTGGGTGCAGGAGGCGGGCGGCAAGGTGCATGCGATCGGCAAGATCGGCGATATCTTCACCATGTCCGGCATCGACACCCTGCAGAAAGGCGCGGATGCGGAACTGATGCAGCATCTGGCGGACCGGGTGGAAAACGCCGAAGACGGCAGCCTGACCTTCGCCAATTTCGTGGAGTTCGACAGTGTCTATGGCCACCGCCGCGACATCGCCGGCTATGCCCGCGCGCTGGAGTGGTTCGACGCAGAGCTGGGCAAGCTGCTGCCGCTGCTGCGCGAGGGCGATCTGATGATCCTGACCGCAGACCACGGCAATGACCCCAGTTGGCCGGGCACCGATCACACCCGCGAGCAGGTGCCGGTTCTGGGTGCCGGGCTGGGGCCTAAACGTGTCGGGCAGGTGGCTTTCGCCGATGTGGCGGCCTCGATCGCTGCGCATCTGGGTGTCGCGGCGCAGGGGCCGGGGAAAAGCTTTCTTTGACCGCGCGGTCAAAATCGCCTTGCCTCTGCTGGCTGGCGGTGAATATTGAACAGCAACGCAGTCCGCAGGGGGAGAAACCCGCATGTCCGAACACCTGACCGTCGTCGACCATCCGCTGGTGCAGCACAAACTGACCCTGATGCGCGACAAGGCCGCCTCGACCGCCGATTTCCGCCAGCTGCTGCACGAGATCACCCAGCTCTTGGCCTATGAGATTACCCGCGAGCTGCCGATGACAACCACCACGGTGGAAACTCCGCTTGAGGATATCGAGGCCCCGGTGCTGGCGGGCAAGAAACTGGCGCTGGTGTCGATCCTGCGGGCCGGCAACGGCATGCTGGATGGGGTGCTGGATCTGATCCCTTCGGCCCGCGTCGGCTTTGTCGGGCTGTACCGCGACGAAGAAACTCTGCAGCCGGTCAAATACTACTTCAAAGTTCCGGATGCGCTGGAAGACCGGCTGGTGATCGCAGTGGACCCGATGCTGGCCACCGGCAACAGTTCAGCTGCAGCCATCGACATGCTGAAAGAGGCGGGCGCCAAGAACATCCGCTTCCTCTGCCTGCTGGCCGCACCGGAAGGTGTTCAGCGCATGAAAGAGGCGCACCCGGATGTGCCGATTGTCACCGCTTCGCTGGACCGGCAGCTGAATGACAAGGGCTACATCCTGCCGGGCCTTGGTGACGCGGGCGACCGGATGTTCGGGACCAAGTGAACCAGACAGGCTGCTGAAATCCGGCGGAAGTGAGTCGATTGTGCAACTCTTGCCTGTCATTAACCCCCGCAAGTGAAACGCACTGTTTCCGCCGCTTTACTCAAGCCACTGCATGTTGCATTCTGCACCCATATTTTGTGGGGCGCAGAAATGAAAATAACAACAGTTATTGCGTCGGGCCTAATTGCATCCACACTCTGGGCACCGGCGCTACAGGCACAATCTTTGAAATCAGCCGGTCCGCCGGCGGAGTTCCCTCCGGCGTCCTACAAGGGCAGCCAATATGTGGATAGCCGCGGCTGTATGTACATCCGCGCGGGCATTGATGGCGTAGTGGACTGGGTTCCGCGGCTCAGCCAGACCCGCAAGCAGATCTGCGGCCAGACGCCGACCCGCGTGGCCGGTACCACCACGTCCAGACCGGCACCGCAAGCGGAGCTGATCACCCTGCCGCAGTCTCAGCAGCCGGCAGCTGCGGCGGCCAGGGTTCAGACCCAGCCAAAGCCGGCAAAACCGGCAGCGGCCGCCGCGACGGCAACCGCCGTTGCACCGGCGGCGAAGCCCGCGGCAGCCAAACCGGCGGCGGTGAAGCCGAAGCCGGTGCCTGCAGCTGCTCCGACACCAGCACCGGCGGCGCCTGCGCAACCGGCCTGCGAGGGTGTTTCGTCGCTGAGCGCGCAGTATATGAACCCCGGGGCCCGCTGCGGTCCGCAGGAGAGTTCTCCGAGTATCTATGTGCCGCCGCAGTCCAGCATGATGCTGACGCCGAACACGCGGGTGATGCCGGCGCATGTCTACCAGCAGCGCCGCCTGAGCCGTGGTCTTGAGGTGCCCGCGGGCTACCGCCGGGTCTGGGAGGATGACCGTCTGAACGGCCAGCGCACCGTGCGTACGCTGAAGCCGGCGGTGATCACCCACAGCGTGACCGCGCCGCAGGGCTATGCCTATGTGAAACGCGATGATGACCGGCACAATCCGAACCGCGGGCTGCGCACGCCCGGGGGCGATCAGCAGATGGCGATGGTCTGGAGCAATACAGTGCCGCGCCGCCTGGTGGAGCTGCCGCTGGACCGCCCGGTTGTGAAAGCCTCCTATGCGGTTGCCCGCAGCCCGGTTGAAGCCAGTAATGGCGTGATGCGGCTGTCGACCCGCTCGGCACCGGATGCGGCTGCACCGGCACCGCAGGCCGAGCGCCGCCGCTACGTGCGCGCTGCCACATATTCCGATGAAGGCCTTGCCAAAGCCGAGGCTCAGAGGCTCTCGGCGCTGGGGCTGCCGGTGCGGCTGGGTCATCTGATACGCGGTCAGACCGCCTATAAGGTTGTTCTGGCCGGGCCATTCACGGGCAATACCTCGGCTGAGGCCGCGCTTGCTGCGGTCCGGGGCGCTGGGTTCAGCGGCGCGCGGCTCAGCAAGTAAATACGTTTTAGTTTGATGACAAAAGGCCGGGCCAGTCCCCGGCCTTTTTTGTCAGCCGCCGCAGATGCTCTGCAGGCGGACCCAGTCGCGGTCGGGCAGGACCGGTTCGACGGCGCGGCCCGCCATCGGGTCGGCCTCAATCAGCGCAAGGACCGTTTCACCGGTGACATCCAGAGCATAGGCATAAGGAGTTGAGGCGACAGCAGCAGCGCCGAAACGCTGCAGCAGGTCCTCGCTGGCGATGTCGGGACGCGGCAGGCTGAGGGCGGCCTCGGCGTAGCGGTCCAGCGTGGCGCGGTTGAGGTTGCCGGTGGTCAGCAGCCGGAAGGAGGCCAGCATGCCGCCGTGTGACAGCAGGTCTGCCAGCGGGTCGGTTTCGCGGCTGCGCACCTGTTCGGCAAAGACGGCACCGGCGGCAACCGCCGGGTCCTCGTGGTCTTCGATCAGCGCGCGGTTCAGCAGGACGATGCCGCCGGGAAGGCTGAGGCTGGAGGAGACACCGGAGGGCAGGACGACGATTTTGGCGGCATCGGTGCGGCGGGCAAGGCTGGCCAGCTCCGGAGCCGCACCGGCTGAATTGCAGGCCTGTCCGGCCACCCGTTCAATACGGCCCAGCAGCGCCTGGCCGATGGCCTTGCGCTGGATCTCCGGCACCACTTTCACAGTGTGGCGCTGCAGGGCACCCGGCAGCCAGAAGCCGAGCCCTGCAGCGATCAGCGCCAGGCTGCCCAGCACGCTGACGGCCCGCAGGCGGCCGGGCCGGGGGCGGCCGCGCTCCAGCGCGGCGCGCAGCTTGCTGATGGCCTCCAGCATGGCGGTCTCGTCACCGTCGATTTCAAGGGTCTCAGCATTGTCGCCGGCCGGGTGGAACATGGCCGGGAACTGTCCCGGGTTGGCGCGCTCAAGCGCGGCCAGCGACCAATGGCCCAGAGGCCGGTCGTTCATGTCGGTGATGGTGAGCGTTGCCTCGCCCAGCGACACGATCACGTCGCGCCGCTGCGCTTCCGGCCCGGCGCGCCATAGCGCCGCCGCCTCCAGCCGCTCGTATTGCTTGAGTGCTGTCATTCTGCCCGCGTGTCTTTGCATTGTTTTTACGGGATTCTACACACGGGCGGCACCGGCGGAAAAGCGCTAATTGCCTGCGCAGCCGCCGGCCGCGCAGGTTTTCCGGAGATTGTTGCCGGATCAGAGCGTTTCGGCTGCCTTGCGCAGCTCGAATTTCTGAATTTTGCCGGTGGAGGTCTTTGGCAGCTCCTGGAAGACCACTCTCTTCGGAGCTTTGAAACCGGCCAGGGTTTTGCGCGCAAAGGCGATCAGCGCGGCTTCATCGGCTGCCGCACCCTCCTTCAGCTCGACAAAAGCGCAGGGCACTTCGCCCCATTTGTTATCCGGCTTGGCCACCACGGCCGCCAGGTTGACGTCCGGATGACCCATCAGAACGCCTTCCACTTCGACCGAGGAGATATTCTCTCCGCCGGAGATGATGATGTCTTTGGCGCGGTCGGCGATCTGCACGTAGGTATCCGGGTGCTGGACGGCGATGTCGCCGGAGTTGAAGTAGCCGCCCTTGAAGGCCTCTTCGGTGGCTTCGGGGTTTTTCAGATAGCCCTTCATCACCGAATTGCCGCGCAGCGCGATCTCTCCTTGCGTGACGCCATCCATCGGCAGCACATTATGATCGCTGTCGCGGATCACCACCGGTTCCATCATCGGCATGGCAACGCCCTGGCGGGCCTTGATGGCGGCCACGCCCGGCTTGTCCAGCGCATCCCATTCGCCGCCTTTCCAGTAGCATTCGGTGACATGGCCGTAGGTTTCGGTCAGCCCGTAGACCTGGGTGACGTTGAAGCCCAGATCCTCGATCTTGGTCAGGGTGGCCGGGGCAGGGGGCGCGCCGGCGGTGAAGACCTCGACGGTGTGGTCAAAGGTCCGGCGGTCCTCGTCCACGGCGTTGACCAGCATGTTCAGCACAATCGGCGCGCCGCCGAAATGGGTGACGCCTTCGTAGTGGATGGCGTTGTAGATAGCGGGCGCGGTCACATCCCGGCAGCAGACCAGCGTGCCGCCGATCACCGGCATCATCCAGGTGTGGTTCCAGCCGTTGCAATGAAACAGCGGCACGATGGCCAGATAGACCGGGTTCATCACCATGCGCCAGGAGA
>CAJXHQ010000164.1 GCA_913054485.1 uncultured Paracoccaceae bacterium | reverse complement strand
GTTCAAAGCCAGGCTGCTAAGGCCAGCTCCGGCCGGTCAGGGTTCACAGTCCTATGAAGTCTTATCCCTTGGTTTGCTGATGCTCCAGCCGTTGCCGTGCGACTTCGGCGTTATGTTCGGCGCGCTGGTGATCCAGCAGGGCCTGGCGGACATAGTCCAGATGAGCCTCCACCGCAGCGCGGGCACCGGCCGGGTCGCGGGCCTGAAGGGCTGCATTGATGGCGCCGTGCTGATCCAGCAGCGCTTCCTGATTGGTCAGCTGCTGGAACATGATGCGGCGGTTATAGAACACACCCTTGTGCAGCAATTCGAACATCGAGCGCATCATATGCAGCATCACCACATTGTGGCTGGCGTCCAGAATGGCGGAATGGAACTGCGCGTCCAGCTTGGCGGCCTCTTCGGATTCCACCGGGCTGCCGACAGCGGACATCTTTCGGAAGATTGTGTCGATCACCTTAAGGTCAAAATCGGACCCCAGCCGCGCGGCGCGTTCGGCCGCCAGCCCTTCCATATCGCGCCGGAAGGCGAGGTAATCGAAGACCGCCTCGTCATGGGTCGCGAAGAGCTGCACCAGTGCCGGCGAGAACGCAGAACCGAGCACATCGGCCACAAAGATGCCTGACCCGGCTTTGGCGGCCAGCAGGCCGCGCTCCTGTAGCTCTGCAATGGCCTCAGGCGGCGAAGGGCGCGACACGCCGAGCCGTTCGGACAGTTCGCGTTCAGAGGGCAGCCGTTCGCCCGGCGTCAGTACGCCGCGCAAGATCAGCTGCTCAATCTGGCGCACAACTGTGGTGGAAAGCTTTTCGGGTTGGACTTTCTGGAAAGGCACGGCGGCACCTCACGGGGGAATTGGTAAAAACATATGACCACGCTGAGCCGGGGGCTGCAAGCATTAGCAGCTGTTCACGGTATCTGCAATATTGGTCAGCAGTATTGACATAAAGTTGCGGGTGAACATATTGGTCAGCAATATTGACTAAACTTCGACACCCGTAAGGGTAACATTCAACATCAAAGGAGAGGCCGATGACTCTGCAGGACCTGTTTGCTACCCGGATGTCACGAATGAAGGCATCGGAAATCCGCGAGTTGCTGAAACTGCTGGACCAGCCGGGCATCATTTCCTTTGCCGGCGGCATTCCCGACCCGGCCCTGTTCCCTTCGGATGCTTTTGCCGAGGCCTGCAGAAGGGCGCTTTCCCCCCAGCATCAGGCGCAGGCGCTGCAATATTCTGCCAGTGAAGGCCACATGCCTCTGCGCCAGTGGCTGGCAGGCGGGATGGCCGAAATCGGCGTGCCCTGCGATCCGGCCAACATCCTGATCACCTCTGGTTCTCAGCAGGCGTTGGATTACCTGGGTAAGATGTTTTTGTCACCCGGCGATACCGCGCTGGTCGGCTGGCCTACCTACCTTGGCGCGCTGGCGGCCTTCAGCGCCTACGAACCCCGGTATGATCAGCTGTCCCCGGAGGGCAACCGAACCACCGCCAGCTACGCCGAGGGCGCCGGCGAAGGGGCGGTGAAATTCGCCTATCTTTCGCCGGACTTCGCCAACCCGACCGGGGAGACTTTGGATCAGGCCGGGCGCGAGCGGGTGCTGGACCTTGCGGAGGAGCTGAACTGTGCGGTGATCGAGGATGCGGCCTATCAGGCGCTGCGCTATGACGGCACGCCGGTCCCGCCCATCCTGGCGACGGAGATTGCCCGGAAAGGCAGCCTGGAAGACTGCCGGACGATCTATTGCGGGTCGTTTTCCAAAACCTTGTCGCCGGGGCTGCGGCTGGGATGGGTGGTTGCAGCCAAACCGGTGATCTCAAAGCTGGTGCTGATGAAACAGGCGGCGGATCTGCACACTGCAACGCTGAACCAGATGGCGGTGCATGAGGTGGCGCGGTCCATGTTCGATGCCCATTGCGAACAGCTTCGCGCTGTCTACAGCCGCCGGCGGGATGCCATGCTCGCGGCTCTGGACGAGCATATGCCTGACGGCGTCACCTGGACCCGCCCCGCGGGCGGCATGTTCATCTGGGTCACTCTGCCCGAGGGTGCCGATGGCGGCCAGCTGCTGGCCCGCGCGATCGAGACCGAAAAGCTGGCCTTCGTGCCCGGTCAGGCCTTTTTCGCCGATGGCTCCGGCGCCAATACGATCCGACTGAGCTTTTCAAACTCTAACCACGCTGCGATTGCCGAGGGCATTGCCCGGCTGGGCCGCCTGCTGCGGGCTTAATCGCGGCAAGGCTTTGTTAACCATGATAGGGCAGGCTGGGAGCGGTTCTGTCATGCGGTATTTTATAGTCCCCTTCCTTTTGCTTCTTGCGGCCTGCAACACGCCTGGCCGTCCGTTTCAGGACGTCGATCCGGTGCGGCTGCAGGTGGCGGGCAGCACCTTCGATGTCCGTGTGCGCGGCGAGCTGGCCGAGGCGATCCGGATCAATTCCCAATATGCCCCAAGGCTGGGTCCCATCGGCCCGCGTGCGGCCTTTGCCATGGCCAAAGCTTCGGGCTGCGAGGTGGAAGGCGTGCTGGGCGATCAGGCGGTTGTCACCGGCATTTTGGATTGCAGCGACGCTCCGGAGGAGCGGGTGAACCCTCTTTGGCTGGACGCGCTGATCCGCAGCTGCGACTGTGTCGGGGTGAGTGACTGGGCTTTTGAACACACCGGGCGTAGTTACACGGACTTCGACTGTTACGCCTACTGAAAGGCGTGCATCCGCGCGTTTCAGGGAGTTATCCACAAGATATAGTGGCACGGACCCCCTTGTTTCCTTGATTTTGAGGGTTCCCCCGTTGACTCGCAGGGGGCTGACCCGGCACGCTTTAAGCAACGAGGAATCAAAACAGGCCCGCATTTGCGCTTCTCCAAACTCAGGCTCACCGGCTTCAAAAGCTTTGTGGATCCGACCGATCTGATCATCGCGGATGGTCTGACCGGTGTGGTGGGCCCGAACGGTTGCGGCAAGTCGAACCTGTTGGAGGCGCTGCGCTGGGTGATGGGGGAAAACCGCCCCAAGGCGATGCGTGGCGGCGGTATGGAAGATGTGATCTTTGCCGGGGCTGCCTCGCGGCCCGCGCGCAATTTCGCCGAAGTCTCGCTGCAGCTGGATAACACCGAGAGGCTTGCGCCCTCAGGCTTCAACGAAAGCGACCAGATCGACATCATTCGCCGTATCACCCGCGATGTGGGCAGCGCCTACAAGGCCAACGGCAAGGACGTGCGGGCGCGTGACATTCAGATGCTGTTTGCCGATGCCTCGACCGGGGCGCACAGCCCGGCGCTGGTGCGGCAGGGGCAGATTGCCGAGCTGATCAACGCCAAACCCAAGGCCCGCCGCCGGGTGCTGGAAGAGGCGGCCGGGATTTCCGGCCTCTACCAGCGCCGTCACGAGGCGGAGCTGAAACTGAAAGGCACCGAGCAGAACCTGCTGCGCGTCGATGATGTGATCGAGCAGCTCGCCAGCCAGCTTGCGCAGCTGGCGCGCCAGGCCCGTCAGGCGCAGCGCTACCGTGACATCGGCGAGCAGCTGCGCCGCGCCGAGGGCATGCTGCTCTACCGCCGCTGGCGCGAAGCGGATGACGCAAGGCAGGCAGCTGAAGATGCGCTGCGGCTGCGCCTGGCGCAAGCAGCTCAGGGCGAAGCGCTTGCCCGGGCGGCTGCGGCCAAGCGGGCCGAGGCCGAGCAGAGCCTGCCGCCGCTGCGCGAAGAGGAGGCCATTGCTGCCGCAGTGCTGCAGCGGCTGGCAGTGCAGCGCGACGCGCTCGGCGATCAGGAGGCGCAGGCGCGCCAAGCGATAGAGACGCTGACCAACCGGATCGCCCAGCTGGGCCGCGATATCGACCGTGAGACCGGGTTGAACCGGGACGCCGGAGAAACCATCGAAAGATTGGAATGGGAGCAGCGCGAGCTGTCCAAGGCCGGCGAGGGCCACGACGACAAGCTGTCCGAGGCCATGGACCTGGCAGGTGAAAGTGCGCTCATCCTGCAATCGCGCGAGGATCACCTGTCGCAGGTGACCGAAGATGTGGCCCGGCTTGCGGCCCGTCACCAGTCGGCCGGCCGCCTGGTCGAAGACTACCGCCGCGCCACAGAACGGGCCGAGGGCGAAGGCGCGCGGGCACAGGCGGCTGCGGCGGAAGCACAGGCTGCGCTGACCGAAGCCGAGGCGCGTTTCGAAGCCGCAGTGGAGGCCGAGGAAGAGACCCGCGAAGGCGCGGAGATTGCGGAAGAACAGCTTGCCGCCGCTGACGAGGCCCGTACGGAATTGCAGTCGCGCGAGGCCGAGGCCCGCGCCCAGCGCTCGGAAGCGGAGGGGGAGCTCGGTGCCCTGCGTGCCGAGGTGACGGCGCTGGCGAAACTGGTGGAGCGCGACACCGCTGAGGGCGGCCAGGTGATGGATGAGCTGCGGGTGGAGCCGGGCTATGAAAAGGCGCTTGGGGCCGCGCTGTCGGACGATCTGCGCGCGCCGATGGCCGATGTGGACGGGCCGACCGGCTGGGTGAAGCTGCCGGGCTACAGCCGTGATGCATCGCTGCCCGAGGGGGCGGATCCGCTGGCGTTGCATGTCTCCGGTCCCGACCGGCTGAGCCGCCGGATCGCCCAGATCGGTCTGTGCGACAGCGACACAGCGCGGCGTTTGCAGCCGCAGCTTCTGCCCGGCCAGCGGCTGGTCTCGCAGGAGGGCGACCTGTGGCGCTGGGACGGGTTCCGTGCCTGGGCCGAAGACGCGCCAAGCGCCGCGGCGCTCAGGCTGGAGCAGCTGAACCGGCTGGAAGCCCTGAAGCAGGAGATGGAGCGTGTCGGGGCCAAGGCTGATGGGGCGCGGGACGCCCATGAGCGGCTGATGCAGGATCTGGAAGCCGCCTCGCAGGCGGATCATGCCGCCCGTCAGGCGCGCCGCACTGCGGATCAGCGTGTTGCTGAAGCGGCGCGGGCGCTGAGCCGGGCAGAGGCCGACCGGAACCTTGCCGGCGGCAAGCTGGAGACGCTTGGTATTGCCGTGGCGCGCCACGGAGAAGATGCGCTGGCTGCGCGGCTGGAATTGAACAAGGCCGAGGCGGCGCTGGCAGAACTGGGTGACCTCGGCAGTGCACGGGCGGCGGTGGAGCATATCAAACAGACCGTGGAGGCCGCACGGATTACCATGCTAACGCACCGGTCTGCGCAGGACGAGCTGCGCCGCGAGGGCGAGGCGCGCATCAAGCGGACGCAGCAGGTCACCAAGGAACTATCGGGCTGGAAACACCGGCTGGAGACCGCCGAACGCCGGATCAGCGAACTGGCCGAGCGGCGCGAAGAGAGCCAGGAGGCGCTGGAAGAGGCGCATGAGCAACCCGCCGAGATTGCCGAAAAGCGCGAAGAGCTGAACGCGGCCATCGAAGATGCAGAGAGCCGCAAGGCCGACGCCACCGATGCGCTGGTAACGGCAGAAACTGCCCTGCGAACGGCTGTCCAGAACGAACGCGATTCAGAGCGGCTGGCCTCGGAAGGACGCGAGGCGCGGGCGCGGGCCGAAGCTCTCTCCGAGGCTGCGCGCGAAACCGTGCTGCAAGCCGCCGAACGCATTGCCGAGGAACAGCAGCTGACCCCGGCGCAGCTGTTGAACCAGCTGGACGCAGACCCCGAGGCCATGCCAACGGCCGAAGAGCTGGAGGCGGAGGTGAACCGCCACAAGCGCCAGCGCGATGCCCTGGGCGCGGTGAACCTGCGCGCCGAGGAGGACGCCCGCGAGGTGGAGGAAGAACACGGCACGCTGGTGACGGAGAAATCCGACCTGGAGGAGGCGGTGAAAACCCTGCGCGCAGGGATCAACAGCCTCAACCGTGAGGGGCGCGAACGGCTGCTGACCGCTTTTGAAGAGGTGAACACCAGCTTTGCCTTGCTGTTCAAACACCTCTTTGGCGGCGGCGAGGCCAACCTGGTGTTGGTGGGAAGCGATGATCCGCTGGATGCCGGGCTGGAAATCATGTGCCAGCCGCCGGGTAAGAAACTTTCGACGCTCTCGCTGCTGTCGGGCGGCGAGCAGACGCTGACCGCCATGGCGCTGATCTTTGCCGTGTTCCTGTGCAACCCGGCTCCGATCTGTGTGCTGGATGAGGTCGATGCGCCGCTGGACGATGCCAATGTTACCCGCTTCTGCGATCTGCTGGATGAGATGTGCCGCCAGACCGACACCCGCTTCCTGATCATTACCCACCACGCGGTGACCATGGCGCGGATGGACCGGCTGTTCGGGGTTACCATGCAGGAACAGGGGGTTAGTCAGTTGGTCTCGGTCGATTTGAAGAAAGCCGAAGCGCTGGTTGCCTGATCAGAACAGGGCAAAAGCCGTGCCACCGGCGGAAACCGGCCTACTTCAAAACCATGTTTCTCAAATCCGCCTTGGTCCTTGGCCTGTGCGCTGCCCCAGTGTGTGCGCAGGACTGGCAGTTGCAGCCTGCCGCACTGGCACTGTCCCCGCCGGAGACAGCCGGCGCGGAGGAGGGGCGGGACAGCTACGATCTGTTTGATGCCCCTTCCTTGGGTCTGTTGGAGGTCCGGCAGGATGGATTGCTTTGCCTTGACTTGCCCGGCGGCCGCAACAATTGCGATCTGGCCTTCCGGGGGGAGGAACTGATGCTGATCGACCGTCAGGCCCAAGGCCGCATCCGGGTGCGGTTCCGTTTTGGCATCCGGCCATAATTTTCATTCTTGGACATTGCAGGGGTTGAGCAGGCGCAGCCGCCCGAATAGCTTGGGTTCAGAAATCCAAGGGGACAATTATGACTGTGAAAAAAGTTATTGCAGCGGCCGCTTTGGCTGCTCTTCCTGCATCGGCCCATGCCTATGAAATCGTGGCCAGCAGCTCCGACAGCATCGCCCGCTTCTTCCGGGACGAAGGGGCTTCGGTGGAGGTGACAGAGGATAACGTCGGTGACCCGAAACTGCGGGTGGAATACTATGGCACCGATTTCGTTGTCTATTTCT
>CAJXHQ010000163.1 GCA_913054485.1 uncultured Paracoccaceae bacterium | reverse complement strand
CAGCCCAGATATACAGGAAGATCAGCGCCCAGAAGTGGATGATCGACAGCTTGTACGAGAACACCGGGCGTTCGGCCTGTTTCGGGATGAAGTAGTACATCATGCCGAGGAAGCCCGCGGTCAGGAAAAAGCCCACGGCGTTGTGGCCGTACCACCATTGCACCATCGCGTCCTGCACACCGGCCCAGACGATGACCGACTTGGAACCCCAGATGGAGACCGGGATGGTCAGGTTGTTGACCACATGCAGCATTGCCACGGTGACGATGAAAGCGAGGAAGAACCAGTTGGCCACATAAATATGCGGTTCTTTGCGCTTAATCACAGTTCCCAGGAAGACAGCAAGGTAAGCAACCCAGACAACAGTCAGCCAAAGGTCAACATACCATTCGGGTTCGGCGTATTCTTTGGACTGCGTCCCGCCCAGCAGGTAGCCGGTCGCGGCCAGCACGATGAACAGCTGGTAGCCCCAGAACACGAACCACGCCAGGTTGCCGCCCCAGAGGCGCGCTGCCGAGGTGCGCTGGACAACATAGAAGGAGGTCGCCAGCAAGGCGTTGCCGCCAAAGGCAAAAATCACCGCTGAAGTATGCAGGGGACGCAGCCGGCCGAAGTTCGCATAGCCTTGCGCCCATTCAAAGTTGAGCACCGGAAAGGCCAGCTGAAAGGCGATGACAACGCCAACCAGGAAACCAACGACGCCCCAGAAGGCGGTCGCGACCACGCCGAAACGCACGACGCTGTCGAAATATTCATTTTGAGGAGCCGCTACCTGCGGTTCGTCAGTATTGCGGAGGGTGTGGAGAAACAGCCCGGCGCTGACCACCATGAGGATGATCATATGCACCATGTAAGCCGTATCCCGCGCGTAATTGGCCGCGATCATCGTGAAGATGACAGCGAGGCCAAGCGCGATCAGCTTGAGGTAATTAGACATTTATGCGTCCCTTTGGCCTTGGTCCCACGCGATTCTTCCGCCGCGCAGGCGTTATGACTGAGCGCTTGATGCAATTTCGCCTCATCTATTGCTTTGATCTGCATCAAGACGCCCCTGCGGGAAATATGAGAGGGCTGAGCCCAGAGAGCATGTAGCGTGACGGCGCGATACGTCACGCCTCCGCCACAAGGGGACGTTATGGCCTACAAGAACCTTCTTTCGATTGTGACCGACACGAAAACTTCCGCTGCACCTCTGGCACAGATGGCCGCGCTGGCCGCGGACTCCGGCGGCCATGCCGAGGCGCTCTGCCTTGGTGTCGACCGTTCGCAGACCGGCTATTACTACGCCGGCGCCAATGCGATGATCCTGCAGGAAACGCTGACCCGCGCCAAGGAAGAGGCCGGCGAAGCCCGCGCCTTTGCCGAAAAGGAGCTGGCCAAGTCCGGCGCAACCTACTCGGCGGAAGAAGGGGTTGCCCAGATCGCCGACCTTGGCCGCCACGTGGCCTATCACGCCCGGTTTTCCGATCTGGTGGTGCTGCCGCGCCCCTATACGCGCAATGCCGGCCCCGAAGCAGAACCCATTGTCGAAGCCGCGCTCTTCGAGGGCCGCGCGCCGGTTCTGATCGTGCCGCAGAAAGCCCCGGTCCTGACCCGGCCCAAGACCGTGCTGGTGGCCTGGAACGAGAGCCTCGAGGCGATGACGGCGATCCGCAAAGCGCATCCCTTCCTGAAAGCTGCCGATCTGGTGCGCGTGGTGGTGATCGACCCGCCGCAGCACGGGCCTGAACGCTCCGACCCCGGCGGCATGCTCAGCCAGATGCTGGCACGCCATGGCATCACCTGCGAGATCGACGTGCTCTCCAAGACCATGACCCGGGTCTCCGACGTGCTGACGCGCCACGCCACCGATACCGCCGCCGACCTGATGGTTATGGGGGCCTATGGCCACTCGCGCTTCCGCGAAGCGATCCTGGGCGGTGCGACCCGCAACATGCTGGAACAGGCCAAGATCCCGGTCCTGATGGCCCACTGAGACCATCGGATCTGCCCGTCCCTTTCTCCTGGGGGGGGCGGGCCTTTTTGTTCCGCGTACACCATTCCCTATTCCAGAATGCTCCATCAGCGGCAGCCGCAGTGCCCCTTCCGGCACGCCGGATGTCTAGGACCGGATGTTTGGGGACAGACTGCGCAAACACAGAAAATGCCCGGGCGCTATGCTCCGGGCTTCTGGAAATCAGCTTTGCCGGGTTTGCCGGACCGGCGCCTACATCAGCATGCCGCCGTCGCTGTCGTCGCCAGCTTCATCGATCAGACGGCCCATGTCGGGGATTGTCACATGGCGTTTGCCCTGCAGTTCGATCACCCCGTCTTTCTTCAGCGCCGACATCTGGCGGCTCACGGTCTCCAGAGTCAGCCCAAGGTAGTCTGCCATTGCTTCGCGGGTCAGCGGCAGGTCGAACACCATCTGGTCTGCCGCGCCGCCTGAGCTGAGAGAGGCATCGCGCCGGGCAATGATCGCCAGCAGCGAGGCGATTTTTTCGCGCGCGGTCTTGCGGCCCAGGACCAGCATCCACTCGCGTGCCGCATCCAGTTCGTCCAGGGTCATTTCCAGCAGCCGGTGGGCGATGTGCGGCGTCTTCGCCATCAGTTCCTCGAAGGGCTTCTTGCGGAAGCAGCACATCACGATATCCGAAGTGGCCACCACGTTATAAGCGGCCCCGTCACGACCCGGCCGGCCGACAAAATCGCTGGGCAGCAGCAGGCCCACCATCTGGGTGCGCCCGTCCTCCATGGTCTGGGTCAAAGTGGCGATGCCAGAGACCACGGAGCCAACAAAATTCATCGGATCGCCCGCCCAGATCACGGTCTGCCCGGCCTCATAGGTGCGGTAGTACTTGACCGCATCAAGCTCTTCCAGCTCATCCGCGTTGCAGCGCGCGCAGACAGCGCGGTGGCGGATCGGGCAATCGGCACATTTGATATGCGTAAAGGTGGGGGCGTTCATTAAAGATCCCAATTGATCTGGGTCAAGGATGGAGGTGTTTCTGCCGCATAGGTTATCGGAATGACACAGAGATCACAATTGGCCCGGCTTGGTTTGTTTGATGCCAAAGTGCCGCGGTACACCAGTTACCCGACAGCGCCGCATTTCTCCAACGATGCCGGCCCGGACACGTTTTCCAGCTGGATTTCGCAGATCGCGCCGGGCAGCGCGATCTCTCTTTACGTGCATGTGCCCTTCTGCCGCCGGCTGTGCTGGTTCTGCGCCTGCCGCACGCAAGGAACACAGTCCGACGACCCGGTACGCGCCTATCTGAAAGTGCTCCGTGCCGAGATCGCCATGCTCGGTGAGAAACTGCCCGAAGGCGTCACCCTGTCGCGCCTGCACTGGGGCGGCGGCACGCCGACGCTGCTGCAGCCGGATATGATGACAGAACTGGCCGGCGCCGTTGCAGAAATCGCGCCTTTCTCGGATGATTCGGAATTCTCCGTTGAAATCGACCCGAACGAGATCGACGCCGCGCGCCTGGATGCGCTGGCCGCCGCGGGCATGAACCGCGCCTCAATCGGGGTGCAGGATTTCGATCCCGAAATCCAGGAGACCATCGGCCGCCCGCAGAGTTTCGAGGTGACCAAACAGGCCGCCGACATGATCCGCGACCGCGGCATCCGCAGCCTCAATGCCGATATCCTGTTTGGCCTGCCGCATCAGACCAACGCCCGGATGACCGAAAGCGTGCAGAAACTGCTGTCGCTGAGCCCCGACCGTGTGGCGCTCTACGGCTATGCCCATGTGCCCTGGATGGCCAAGCGCCAGCAGATGATTCCCTCCGAGGCCCTGCCGACGCCCGAGGCGCGGCTGGAGCTGTTCGAGACCGCGCGCAAACTGTTCCTCTGGGATGGTTACGACGAGATCGGCATCGACCATTTCGCCCGCCCCGATGACGGCATGGCCAAGGCGCTAAAGGCGGGCACGCTAAAGCGCAACTTCCAGGGCTACACCGATGATCAGGCCGAGGTGCTGATCGGCGTCGGCGCCTCTTCCATTTCGCGTTTCCCGCAGGGCTACGCGCAAAACGCCCCCGCCACTTCGGCCCATACCAAGGCGATCCGCGACGGGCGTTTCTCCACCTCCCGCGGCCATGTCTTCCAGGGCGAGGATAGGCTGCGCGGCCGGTTGATCGAGGCTCTGATGTGTGACTTCCGCATCTCCTCGGCCGAGATTACCGCCCGTTTCGGCATCGCCGATGCCGACCTGCAGAAGATGTACAGCGCCGCGGCCAAGGCCTTCCCGGAGATGCTGCAGATCACTCAGGAAGGGCTCTTCATTCCCGAAGGCTCCCGCCCCCTCACCCGGATGATCGCCCGCGCCTTTGACGCCTACGACATGAGCAAGGCAGGCCACTCAGCCGCAATCTGACCGGCTCCGCCCATTCATCTTTCCACAAATACTCAGGGGTGAATGGGCCGCAGGCCCAGAGGGGCGTCGCCCCTTTTGCGCCGCGCCAGCGGCGCCCGGCCCAAGGCCGGACGCGGCCCCGCAGGGCCGTGCAGAAGCCGCGGGAGTGCCGCGCTGCCGTCCTCAGACGGCGGCTGCCAGCAGGGCTCGCGTATATTCCGTCTGCGGATTTTCAAACAGCGCTCCCGACGGCCCGGCTACGACGATATCGCCCTGTTTCATCACCGCCACCTGATGCGACATGGCGCGCACCACTTTCAGGTCGTGGCTGATGAACAGATAGGCCAGCCCATAGCGTTCCTGCAGCCCGCGCAGCAGCTCCACGATCTGCACCTGCACTGTCATGTCCAGCGCCGATGTCGGCTCGTCCAGCACCAGCAGTTTCGGCCGCAGCACCATGGCGCGCGCAATGGCGATGCGCTGGCGCTGGCCGCCGGAGAATTCATGCGGGTAGCGGTCCATCAGACCCGGAACCAGCCCGACCTCCTCCATCACTTCGGCCACCAGGTCGCGCGGGGCGCGGTCCTGGTCCACCTTGTGGATTGCCAGGCCCTCGGCAATGATCTGCGCGCAGGTCATCCGCGGGCTGAGCGAGCCGAAGGGGTCCTGAAACACGATTTGCATGTCCTTGCGCAGGCTGCGCAGATCGCGGGTCGACCATTTGCGCAGGTCCTGGCCGCGGAAATCCACCCCGCCTTCCGACGCAATCAGCCGCATGATCGCCAGCGCCATCGTGGTCTTGCCCGATCCGCTTTCGCCGACAATGCCCAGCGTCTCGCCCGCGCGCACCGTGATCGACGAGGGGTTCACCGCCTTGATATGGCCGACCGTGCGCTTCAGAAAGCCGCGCTGGATCGGGAACCAGACCTTTAGATCTTTGGTCTCCACCAGCAGCTCAGCCCCGTCTTTGACCGGCTGCGGCTGACCCGAAGGCTCGGCTGCCAGCAGCATCTGCGTATAAGCGTGCTGGGGGGCGTCGAACACCTCTGCCGCCGGGCCGGCCTCGACAATTTCGCCGTCTTTCATGACACAGACTTTGTCGGCAAACTTGCGCACGATGCCGAGGTCATGGGTGATGAACAACAGCCCCATGCCCTCGCTCTCCTTCAGCTCTGCCAAAAGCTCCAGGATCTGCGCCTGAATGGTCACATCCAGCGCCGTGGTCGGCTCATCCGCGATCAGGATGTCGGGCTTGTTGGCCAGCGCCATGGCAATCATCACCCGCTGCCGCTGTCCGCCGCTCAGCTGGTGCGGATAGGCCCCCAGCCGGCTTTCAGCGTCGCGGATGCCGACCTTTTCCATCAGCTCCAAAATCCGCGCCCGCGCGGCATGGCCGGCGATTCCCTGATGCAGCGCCAGCGATTCCGCCAGCTGCTTTTCAATCGTGTGCAGCGGGTTGAGCGAGGTCATCGGCTCCTGGAAGATGAAAGAGATGTCATTGCCGCGCACCTCCATCAGCTTCTGTTCGGATGCGCCAATCATCTCGGCCCCGGCAAATGTCACCGAACCCTCCACATGGGCGCTGTCACCCAGCAGGGAAACGGTGGAGAGTGCCGAAACAGATTTTCCCGACCCGCTTTCGCCGACCAGCGCCACGGTCTCGCCCCGGTCGACCGAGAAGGACACGCCTTTCACCGCCTGCGTCAGCTGCCCGTCCTGGCTGAAGGAGACGCGGAGGTTGTTTACGTCCAGAAGCGCGCTCATGCTCTTTTCCCGCCGTTGCCCATTTCCCGGCCCGGGGCGCTTGCGTCCCGGGCAGCGCCTGCCTGCCCCCCGGTAGGCGCTATTGCGCCCGCCCAGGCAGGCGCTGCCCTGCCGTTGGCGCACTCAGGGATCAGTCGGATCATGAAAAAGTCTTCCTGGGATCAAATGCATCGCGCACGCCTTCAAAGATGAAGACCAGCAGCGACAGCATGATGGCAAAGGTGAAGAAGGCGGTGAAGGCCAGCCAGGGGGCCTGCAGGTTCTGCTTGGCCTGCAGCGTCAGCTCTCCGAGACTTGGCGCCGAGGACGGCAGGCCAAAGCCGAGGAAATCGAGCCCCGCAAGCGAACCGATGGTGCCAGTCACGATGAAGGGCAGCATGGTCAGCGTCGCCACCATGGCATTGGGCAGCATATGGCGGAACATGATGGTCATATTGCTGACCCCCAGCGCCTTGGCGGCGCGGACATATTCCAGGTTGCGGGCGCGCAGGAATTCAGCCCGCACCACGCCCACAAGCGAGGTCCAGCCAAAGAGGATCATCAGGAAGACCAGTAGCCAGAAACTGCGCCCCAGAATGGCGAAGAGGATGATGATCACATAGAGCGATGGCGTCGCGCTCCAGATCTCGATCAGGCGCTGGAAGACCAGATCCAGCCAGCCGCCGAAATAGCCCTGCACCGCGCCAGCCAGAATGCCCACCACGCTGGCGGCGGCGGTGACCACAAGGGTGAAGACAATCGACAGGCGGAAGCCGTAGATCACCCTGGCCAGAACATCACGCTTGGTGTCATCCGTGCCCAGCCAGTTCTGCCCGTTGGGCGGCAGCGGGGCCGCGCCCGGACGGTCCACCGTGGTGCGGTAGG
>CAJXHQ010000162.1 GCA_913054485.1 uncultured Paracoccaceae bacterium | reverse complement strand
GAGGTTTTGAAATCCCCCGCTTCACGGTAGAACATCTCTTACTGTCCCCAATTTGCCTGCGCGCTCGCGCGGGCCGCTGCATCCAGCTGATTTGATTTCTTCGCATAGTCGGAGCTTTCGGCCCAGCGCGACAGTCTCAGATAGGTGAGGATCCCGGTGATCAGCCCCGCCGCCGCCAGCATCGCCGCTGTCACCAGCTGCGCGGTGCTGTAACCCGTGGCACTCAGCGCCAGGAAGCCGAAGGACCAGAAGCCGGCCCAGGCAATGACGTTGATGATGGCAATGGCTTTCATCACTTTCCTCCCAAAATCTCAGGTCTTGCGGTGAAGGTTCCGGGCGGGCGGGTGCCGTGACGCGTCAGCGGCACGCGGTCGCCCTCCCGGGACCTCAGACCCTTTCGATGATCTTCTCCCCGAACAATCCCTGGGGTCGGAACACCAGGAACAGGAGCGCCAGCACATAGGCAAACCAGTTCTCGGTGGCACCGCCGACCATCGGGCCGACCAGGAATTCAAAGAGCTTCTCGCCCACCCCGATGATCAGCCCGCCGACAATGGCACCGGGGATCGAGGTGAAACCGCCCAGCATCAGCACCGGCAGCGCCTTCAGCGCGATCAGCGACAGCGAGAACTGCACGCCGGACTTGGTGCCCCACATGATGCCCGCAACCAGCGCCACAAAGCCTGCAACCGACCAGACCAGCACCCAGATGAAGTTCAGCGAGATGCCGACGCTCAGCGCCGCCTGGTGATCATCCGCCACGGCCCGCATCGCGCGGCCCTGCTTGGTATACTGCGAGAACAGCACCAGGCCGCTCACCAGAAGGGCCGCAATCACGGTGGCGACGATATCCAGGTTGTCGATGAAGAAGCCGTAGTCGAACAGCTTGTAGGTGGCTTCCTCGACGGCGATATTGATGCCCTGCGGCAGACCCACATCCAGCGTCTTGATTTCAGACCCCCACATCAGGTCGCTGACGCCTTCCAGGAAGTAGGCAAGCCCGATGGTGGCCATAAAGAGGATGATCGGCTCCTGCCCCACTAGGTGGCGCATCACGCAGACCTGCACCAGCCAGGCCAAGAGCACCATGACCGCAACGGTCAGGATGATCGCCAGGAAGCCTGGCACATGCCAGCCGAAGTGGTGGATTTCTGTCCCCAGAAGCGCGTTGATCAGATGGCTGAAGGGCACCTGCCCGTTCATGATCCCCACCAGCGTCATGGCGGCAAACAGCGCCATCACGCCCTGGGCATAGTTGAAGATGCCGGAGGCCTTGTAGATCAGCACGAAGCCAAGTGCCACCAGCGCATATAGCACCCCGGACATCAGCCCGTTGAGGGTCACTTCCATCGCAAAGGCGAGTTGTTCAGGCATTGCCCTCTCCTTCAGCAAAAGTCCGGTTATTGCGGCACTCAGTCATGGGACACCCCCAGGTAGGCATCGATCACATCCTGGTTATTGCGCACCTCATCCGGGGTGCCGTCGCCGATCTTGCGGCCGTAATCCATCACCACCACCCGGTCGCTCAGATCCATCACTACGCCCATGTCATGTTCGATCAGGGCAATCGTGGTGCCAAACTCGTCATTCACATCAAGGATGAAGCGGGACATGTCCTCCTTCTCTTCGACGTTCATGCCGGCCATCGGCTCGTCCAGCAGCAGAAGGCTCGGCTCGGCGGCCAGGGCACGGGCCAGTTCGACCCGTTTCTTGAGGCCATAAGGCAGCCGCGAAACCGGCGTCTTGCGGATGTGCTGGATCTCCAGGAAGTCGATGATCTTCTCCACCGCCTCGCGGTTTTCCGTCTCTTCGGCTTCCGCCTTGCCGCGCCACAACGCCTGCTGAAAGACACTTGCTTTCATATGGTTGAGCCGCCCGGTCATCACGTTGTCCAGCACGCTCATGCCTTCAAACAGCGCGATGTTCTGAAACGTCCGCGCGATCCCCTGGCGCGCCACCTCGTAAGGCCTCATCTGCGGGCGCGGCTGGCCGCGGTACATCACCCGGCCCTCCTGCGGTACGTAGAAGCCCGAGATCACGTTCAGCATCGAGGATTTGCCCGCGCCGTTCGGGCCGATAATGGCGCGGATTTCGCCTTCGCGGATGTCAAAGCTGATGTCGCTGATCGCCACCACACCGCCAAAGCGCAGGGTGATGTTCTGCATTTCCATCACCACACCGCCGATCGTGCGGCCGTCCTCTGTGACATAGCTGTCGGAGTCGTCAAGCACAGCGGCCACCTCCCGGTTTCAGTTGAGTGGAAACGTTAACGTTTGAGTGCAATACTGAAAGAAAACGAGCAGTAAGGAGTTTCCCGACATGTTCAGCGAGTTCGAGCACACTTGCCTCCTGCAAATGGCGCGGCGCTGCAGGCGCCAGGGCCTCAGCCCATCCGAGAGCCGCGCCGAGATCAGCGCGCGCCTTCATGGCTTCAGCGCCCCGCACCGTATCCGGCAGGCTGTCTACACCGCCTTTCACCCGGAAAGCTGCCCCGATCTGGCCTGAAGCAGCCCGGCCCTGGTCTGCTGGAATAACAACGTTCATTCCGCCGCCACCTTGTGGCTTGCAGCCTGCACCACCGCGGCATCGCGGATATCCAGTGTCGCGCTGATCGACCCTTTGCGGCCGTCTTCGTAGGTCACTTCGGTCGTGGTCGAGATCTCCGCCGACCCGTCATAGAGCGCGGCAATGATGTCGGCGTATTTGTCTTCGATCACCACACGGCGCACCTTGCGGGTGCGGGTCATCTCGCCATCATCCGCGTCCAGTTCCTTGTGCAGCACCACAAAGCGGTGGATCTGGCAGCCCGACAGCATGTCATCCGCTGCGACCGAACGGTTCACCTCTTCCACATGGGACTGGATCGATGCCAGCACCTTCGGGTGGCCCGCCAGCTCCTGATAAGAGGCATAGGCGATATTGTTGCGCTCGGCCCAGTTGCCCACCGCGTTCAGGTCGATGTTGATGAAGGCGGTGCAGCGGTCCATGCCATTGCCAAAGACCACAACCTCCAGAATATCCGGGAAGAACTTCAGCTTATTCTCGACAAACTTTGGCGCAAACATCGCCCCGCTGGCCATTTTCCCAACATCCTTGGCGCGGTCGATGATGCGCAGATGGCCGCTGTCCTTCTCGAAGAAGCCGGCATCCCCCGTCGCCACCCAGCCCTCGGCATCCTTGGTGCCCGCCGTGCTGTCGGCGTTCTTGTAGTATTCGATGAAGGTTCCCGGCGAGCGGTAGAAAATCTCGCCGTTGTCGGCGATCTTCACTTCCACTTCCGGCGCTGGCACACCAACCGTATCAGCCCGCACCTGACCGTCGGGCTGCAGGGTGATGAACACCGTCGCCTCGGTCTGACCATAGAGCTGTTTGAGGTTGATGCCGAGCGAGCGGTAGAAATCAAAGATCTCCGGCCCGATCGCCTCACCGGCCGTGTAACCGACGCGGATCTTGCCATAGCCAAGCGTGTCCTTCAGCGGACCGTAGACCAGCAGATCGCCCAAGGCATATTTCAGCCGGTCCATCAGGCCGACAGGCTCGCCGTCCAGAATGCGCCCGCCGACCTTCTTGGCATGGGCCATGAAGTGGTGGAACATACGGCGTTTCAACTTGCCGGCGTCTTCCATGCGGATCATCACATTGGTCAGCTGGCCTTCAAACACCCGCGGCGGTGCGAAGAAGTAGCTCGGCCCGATCTCGCGCAGGTCGGTCATCATTGTGTCCGCGCTTTCCGGGCAGTTGGTGCAAAAGCCGCACCAATAGGCCTGCCCGATCGAGAAGATGAAATCCCCCACCCAGGCCATCGGCAGGTAGCTGAGGATGTTCTCGTCCCGGCTGAGCTTGTCAAAGGCAGCTGAATTCTTCGCCGTCTCCACCACGTTGCGGTTCGACAGCACCACGCCTTTCGGCTTGCCGGTGGTGCCGGAGGTGTAAAGCATCACGCAGGTGCTGTCGTAGGTCAGCTTGGCGCGGCGGCGCTCCAGCTCGCCGATCAGCTCATCATGGGCGGCACGGCCCTGATCCTGAATATGGGCAAATTCATGCAGCTGGGTGTGGTCGTATTTCCGCATGCCGCGCGCATCGAGGTAGATCAGATGTTCGAACTGGTGCAGCTGGTCCTGGATCTCGATGACCTTGTCGGCCTGTTCCTGATCACCGGCAATGATAAAGCGCGCGCCGCAGTGGCCCAGCACATAGGCCATCTCCTCGGCCACCGCGTCCTGGTAGACCGGCACCGGGATCGCGCCGACGGATTGCGCCGCCACCATCGACCAGTAGAGATACGGGCGGTTGCGGCCAGCGATGGCGATGAAATCGCCCTCGTTCACGCCGAGGTTGATCAGGCCAAGCGCCAGCGCCTCGATTTCCTTTTCACCTTCCGCCCAGGTCCAGCATTGCCAAATGCCGAATTCCTTCTCCCGGTAAGCGGGAGCGGAAGCATGATCGCGTGCATTGCGTTGAAGCAGCGCCGGAAGGGAATGCAACCCTCCGGCACCCGGCTGTGAGTGAGCCACGTGCAAATCTCCTCCCCTTGGCGGTGCGTTTCCCGCCGGCGGGGGCTTGGCCCCCTTTGGTCCCGATCAGGGACGCTGCAATGGTAGTGTGTCAACTTTTTCCTGATGATTTCCCAAATCTTACGAATTGTAACAGCCGGAAACCATCATCGCCCGCGCTGAAACACCGCGCTTTTTGCGGGGCGTTTTTGCAGGCATGACGCTTTGACAAAGCGGACCGCGGTGCTAGCCAATAGGCAAGGGGTGTGCATGAGAAAAAGTGACAAACAGATTGCTGCGATGACCGGGGCCGGGCTCAACCTGATTGCCCAGGCCCTGTCGATCTATGACCGCGACCTGCGGCTGGCGGTCTGCAACCGGCGGTTCCAGGAGATGTTTTCCCTGCCCGAACACCTGGTCACCCCCGGCGCGCGGTTTGACGACACCATCCGCCATATCACCGAAAAAGGCGAATACGGGGATGTCGGCGATGTGGCGGACTTCGTGCAGTCCAAGGTCGACCAGGCGCTGGCGTTTGAACCGCATTACGTGGAGCGCACGCGGTCGAACGGCCGGATGATCTCGATCGAGGGGGCACCGCTGCCCGAGGGCGGCTGGGTCACCGTCTATACCGACATCACCCGCACCAAACGGGTGGAGCAGCTCTTGCGGTCGCGCTCCGAAGAACTGTCGGACCAGGTGATCGCCCATACCGAAGAACTCTCCGCCGCCAACCGTGAATTGGCCGCGACGATCACAAGGCTGGAGGAGACCAAGCGCCAGCTCACCGGCATGGAGGCCCGCACCCGTCTGACGACGGAGATGATGCCCGCCCATATTGCTCATGTGGATGCCGACGGGTTTTACACCTACACCAACCGCCGCCTGTCCAGCGTCTTTCCGGGCCGCCCGTCGGACCTGCTGGGGATGCATATTGCCGAGGCCCTGGGCAGTTCAGCCTTCGAAAAAATCGAGCCGCATCTGCTGAACGCCTACAAAGGCGGCAGCCCGGTGTTCGAGTTCACCGAAGACCACGACAGCCGCCGCATCCGGGTTGCCTTCACACCTGACGGCGAGGGCGGGGTTTATATCCTGTCGATGGATGTGACCGAGGAAACCCAGGCCCGCGTCGCCCTGCAGCAGGCCCGCCGCCGCGAACTGGCGGCGCAGATGACCAGCGGTCTGGCGCATGATTTCTCCAACCTGCTGACCATCATGCTCGGCATGCAGGGCCGGCTGGAAAAGATGGACCTGCCGCAGGAGGCCGGCGACCTGGTGCAGGGAACGCTGTCGGCGGCGCGGCGCGGCGGCCGGCTGCTGGACCGCATCACCCATATGACCACCAGCCGCACCCTGCGCCCGCAGGCGGTGAAACCCGGCACCCTGCTGAACGAGCTGAAAATCCTCGCCTCTCCGGCGCTGCCCCTGGGCATGGGACTGTCGGTGCTGGACCACACGCCGGATCAGGCGCTGCTGCTGGACCCGGGTCAATTGCAGGATGCGCTTTTGAACCTGATCCTGAATGCCCGCGATGCCTGCGGCACCTCGGGGCAAATCACCGTCAGCGCCCATGCGGTCGGCTCCACCTGGCTGGAACTGTCGGTCAGCGACACCGGCCCCGGATTTTCACCCGAGGCGCTGAAAAAAGCCGTGCACCCGTTTTTCACCACCAAGGGCAGCGAAGGGTCGGGGCTGGGGCTGTCGATGGTCTATGACATGGTGAAACTGACCGGCGGCTCGATGCGCACCGGCAATACGGTGTCCGGCGCCTCTGTCACCCTGCGCCTGCCTTACCGCCCGGCGCCAGGCGCCGACGGCGGCCTGGCGCTTCTGGTCGAGGACAGCGAAGAGCTGCGCGCCGCTTTCCGCGAAATGCTGATGGATCTGGGCTTCACGGTGATCGAGGCGGTCTCGGTGGACGAGGCCTCAGCCCTCACCGCCGATCTGCCCGGCATCGCACTGGTGCTGTCGGATATCAAACTGGAGGGCGAGGCCACCGGCATTGACCTCGCGGACAGGCTTGACGGCACCGCCCTGCCCTGCATCCTGATGACCTCGCTGCCGCCGTCGGATCCGCTGCACAAAGACGCCTTGCGGCGCGGCCCGGTATTGCAGAAACCTTTCACGACCCATCAGCTGTCACGGCTGATCAGACCGGAGGCCCCGGCATGACCGCGCCCCTTGTGACCATCCTCGATGACGAGCCGGAAATCCGGCAGATCCTCTCAGCAGCGCTGGAGGACGCAGGCTTTCGCACCCAAAGCTTCGCCCGCGCCCGCGAATTTGAGGCCGCCCTGCAGCGGGTCACGCCCGAGGTCTGCCTGGTGGATCTGTCCCTGCCCGACAGCGACGGCCTGGCGCTGGTCCACAGGCTGGCGCTGGAGCAGGGCGCCAAGGTGATCATCATCTCGGGCCGCGCGCAGGTGCAGGACCGGGTGACGGGGCTTGAACTGGGCGCCGATGACTATATCACCAAG
>CAJXHQ010000161.1 GCA_913054485.1 uncultured Paracoccaceae bacterium | reverse complement strand
TTGACTCTTGAGGAACAAAAACCTCTTCCCCCGATTGGAATGATGACATTGCTGGTGCTGAACAAAAAATAGTCAGATGGCCAGCGTTCTCCAAAATGCTCACCGTGTCCAAGGGCTTCGGGGGGAAGAAAGCCCGCTCTGACGGTCTTGGAGCTTGCGCAGAAGGGGCTGGCGGGCTGGCGGCAGACAGTTGCACCCCCAAAGCCCAAGACTGGCTAAAACGCTCCTGCCGGCTCGATGCGGATCTTGCGCATTTTTCTAATCGGACCAGACGGCCGTCTATGACGGGCGGCCAGAAGATGCGGCCCGATCGATCCTTGCCCAACTGGACTGTGGTTCGGCCTTAGAACAAGAGAGCGCTGAAAACACAGAGGGCAAATAAAGTTGCTTCAAGCCAGCAACTTAGACACTTCCAATCCATTTTTCGCCCGGACACGATGGGTAGGCACTTAAACCCGTGGGGGTTCTTGTCTCTCTTTTCCAGGACGGGGCCAGTCATTTTGCCGCGGGTTTCGGCAAAAATTTCACATTCGCCCAAGAAACCCCTGCCGGGCTGCGTTACAAGGTCAGTATGCGTAAGGCAGTGGATGATCAGGACCTCGCCGCGGCAGCGGCAAATGGCGATACAGAGGCGTTTTCGGCGCTTCTGACGCGCCATTATGACCGGGTTTTTGCCCTCGCCTTCCGCCTCACCGGCCAGCGCGCCGAAGCCGAAGACCTGACACAGGACATCTGCGCCGCCCTGCCCGCCAAACTTGCGCGATTTGAGCCGCAGGCGCGGTTCACCACCTGGCTTTACCGCGTGGTGGTGAATGCCGCCCACGACCGCCGCCGCCGCGCCGCCACGCATACCAAAGCCGCCGATGGCTGGGGCGACTGGGAGGTTTCGCGGCAGGCGGAGATGGCTGAGGCCCGCAGCCAGACCGATTGGCTGATGCGGGCGATGGCGGCGCTGAATGATGATCTGCGCGACACGCTGGCGCTGGTGCTGGATGATGTCTCGCAAGCTGATACCGCGGAAATCCTCGGGGTTTCCCCCGGCACCATTGCCTGGCGGGTCTCGGAAGCCAAAAAACGCCTGCGCGCCCTGAAAGAACAGGAGGACGCATCATGAGCGGCCCCTTTGACGATCTCGACGACCTCAAAGCCACGCTGGACACAGCGACCCCCGCGCCGGATGCGGCCCGCCGGGCGGAAAACATCGCGCTTGCGGAAAAAAACTTCGCCGCCCGCCAAGAAACCGCAAAGCCCATGCGTTCCACCTCTGACAGCCAGACACAGGCCCGCTTCAGAGGAGTACTTTCCATGATCAAAGCCCTGACCCCGCGACAGGCACTTACCGCAACCACCGCCATCGTTGCCGTGGGCATCGTTGCCTACCTGCCTGCTATCCGGCTGGACACCCCGCTGCCCGGCCTCCAGGAGGCAGAGATCGCCGCCGCGGAAGAAACTATCACAATGGAGGCCGTCCGCAGCGAGGCCATGCCGATGGCTGATATGGCCGCGGAACCGCTGGTGGAATTCGCCGCCCCCCAGCCTGCCCCGCAACTCTCCAAACGAATGACTGCGCCCGAGGGCGGCATGACCCTGCCTTTCCCTGTCCAGCCCGAAGCGGATGCGGAAACCTTCCCCGAGGCCGAACCCAACCCGCTGAAAGTGACCGCCGAAGAACCGGTCTCCACCTTCTCCATCGACGTGGATACGGCCTCCTACGCCATTGTCCGCTCCACGCTGGAAGCCGGGCGGCTGCCCCGTGCCGAACAGGTAAGGGCGGAGGAATTGATCAATTATTTCCCCTATGACTATGCCGCCCCTGAAGGCGATACGCCCTTCTCTGTCGCGGCGGCTGTGGGGCAGACGCCCTGGAACCCCGGCACGCAGCTTGTTCATATTGCGCTGCAGGGGGAGAAACCGGTGCTGCAGGCCCGCCCGCCGCTGAACCTTGTGTTCCTGATCGACACCTCCGGCAGCATGAACCAGACGGATAAGCTGCCGCTTCTGAAGCAGAGCTTCCGCCTTCTTCTCGGCCAGCTGGAGCCTGAGGATCAAGTTGCCATTGTGGCCTATGCAGGCTCTGCCGGCGAAGTGCTGGAACCAACCGCTGCGGCCGAACGCGAGAAAATCTTTGCCGCGCTGGAGCGGCTGGACGCCGGCGGATCCACCGCTGGGCAGGCAGGCTTGCAGCAGGCCTATGCCACTGCGGCGGCCATGGCTGAAGAGGGCGATCTGACCCGCGTGATCCTCGCCACTGATGGGGATTTCAACGTCGGCATCCACGACCCGGAAGCACTGGAAGATTTCATCGCCGAGAAACGCGACAGCGGCACTTACCTGTCGGTGCTGGGTTTCGGGCGCGGCAATCTGGATGATGCGGCCATGCAGGCGTTGGCGCAGGCCGGCAATGGCCATGCTGCTTACATCGACACGCTGGCCGAGGCGCAGAAATCGCTGGTGGACCAGCTTGGCGGCGCGCTCTTCCCGATTGCCAATGACGTGAAGATCCAGGTCGAATTCAACCCGGCCCAAGTGGCTGAATACCGGCTGATCGGCTATGAGACCCGCGCGCTGAAGCGCGAGGATTTCAACAACGACAAGGTCGACGCAGGCGAGATCGGCGCGGGCCATTCGGTAACGGCGCTTTATGAGATCACGCCTGTGGGCAGCCCGGCCCGGCTGACCGACCCGCTGCGCTACCAGCCTGAGGCCGCCGCGGCAGAGAGCGATGAGCTGGGCTTCCTGCGCCTGCGCTACAAGGCACCGGGTGAAGACGCCAGCCAGCTGATCGAAACCCCGATCCTGCCTGGTGGGACCTTCACCGCCGAGGCACAGTTCGCGGCCGCCATAGCTGGGTTCGGCCAGCTGCTGCAAGGCAGCCCCTATCTCGGGGATTGGTCTTATGCCGATGCCATCGCGCTGGCCAATGGCGCGCGGGGCGAGGATGCTTTCGGTTACCGCAGCCAGGCGGTGCAGCTGATGCGGCTGGCGGAGAGCCTCAGCCGCTGAGGACTGGCAGGGGGGGGCGCAGACCACCGGATGCCCCCTGCCGCTGGCATCCGGATGCCCACACACGCACGGCTGCGAACCTACGTATCTCGCCGCAGAAGATCCTCTGCCTTTGCCTGTCCTGCGTTGGATGCTTCAATCAAGTGCCGTGCGCAAAAACAAACCCCCTCGGAGGCTGTCCGAGGGGGCTGGAGCCAGGCTGTAAGGGAGGAGATACAGCCCGGATCATCCTGTGAAAGGTCAGTTCACCGGTTTGGCGTCCACCATGGCGGCCTTGGGGGCGGCACCGGCGATCTCGATCCGGCGCGGCTTCAGCGCTTCGGGAATCTCGCGCTGCAAATCGATATGCAGCATGCCGTTTTCATGGCTGGCGCCGGTGACCCGCACGTGGTCAGCCAGGGTGAAGCGGCGCTCGAAGGCGCGGGTGGCGATACCGCGGTGCAGATAGGATTTATCCGCGCCGTCATCTGCCTTCTTCGCAGCAACCACGAGAGCATTTTCCTTCACTTCGACACTCAGGTCCGCGTCCGAGAAACCGGCCACAGCAATAGAGATGCGATAGGCATCCTCGGCGGTCTTTTCGATGTTGTAGGGCGGGTAGCTAGGCTGCGGGGCCTCGGTTGTCATGACACGGTCCATCAGGTCTGCGATCTGGTCAAAACCGATGGAAGCCCGGTGCAGCGGGGCAAAATCAAAACTACGCATGTGTCATCCTCTTTCAGAGCGATTTCATGAGGTTGCCCTCCGGTACGGACAGGCATCTGTTGCGCCGGACCCCGCTATGGGCGGCCCGGACAAGACTGACATAAGGATGGAAATTGCCGGTTCAAGCCGGCCGGGAAAAATTCCGCTAGCTCAGTTCCGGATGAATTTCGCGCCGCCTGCGTCCGTACGTTCCCCCGCCTGCACCCGGCCGACACCGGGCGGCAGACGGGCGCCCGAGGGAACGCGCATCAGTTGCGCCTGCAACAGGTCCAGTTCTTCCGCCAGGGCAGAGCCGAGCGATACCGGAGTGCCCTCTACCTCCGCCTTTGCAGAAACCACCGAGACAATCCGCGGCTCGCCGCTTTCGAAGGAGAACACCGGCGCGCCCGAGGATCCGAAATCCACTTCGCAGCTCATCACCAACACGCCTTCCTGGCGGGATTTCACCGCGCAGACATCCTGCAGGCTAGGCGCCTCGGAACGGTTCTGCGCATAAGACACCACGCCGATCCGGTCGCCGCGATGGGGGCGCTTGTCGGTCGGGAAAGGCGTCACCGTGGTATTGCGGATCGGCCGCTGCAACTGCAGCAGCGCGATGTCATTGCGCACCCGGCGGGCGGAGACCTCGCCGTCGTAGATATAGCCGGGATGCACCACCGTCCGGCGCACCGCCCGGTAGGCCGAGGCCCGCCCGTTGCGCCAGCCGGCCAGGAATTCAATGCTTTGAGGATCCAGCGGCGCGCGGGTATCGCTGTCAAAAAGGCAATGCGCCGCCGTCAGCACCAGATCCGGCCCGATCAGCGCACCGGTGCAAAAGCCCGAGCCGTTCATATCGAGCCGCCCGACAGCTTCCCACTGGCGGCCGTCATTGGTGGTTTCCAGGCTTTGCAAGCGGCTGTCCTGCGCCGGGGCCGCCAGGGGCCATATCAGAGCCAAAACCAAAAGTACCCGACTGATCACACCTGCCTCCATCCGCGCTGCCCGCCATGCCTAGCGCCGCGCTTGGGCGAAAATAGGGCAAATGCAAGGTAAATGGCCAGAGCGGCCTCAGCGCAGCCGCGGCACCGCCGGCACTCCGTTGCGCATCAGCGACGGCGGCCTCGGTCCGCCCGTGGCCCAGTCGAGCAGCTCCACCGTGTGCACCACCGGCAGGTCCGTACCGGAGCCGATCTGCATCATGCAGCCGATATTGCCGGCCGCGATCAGATCCGGCTGCTTTGCCTCCAGAGTAGCCACCTTGCGCGCCTTCAATTCCTTCGAGATCTCCGGCTGCATCAGGTTGTAGGTACCCGCGGATCCGCAGCAGAGATGGCTGTCGGCAGGCTCGGCCACGGTGAACCCTGCCCGTTTCAGCAGGGTCTTGGGATGCGTCTTGATCTGCTGCCCGTGCTGCAACGAGCAGGCCGCGTGATAGGCTACCGTGAGGCCCTTATCCCCGCCGTCTGGCAGCTCCAGCTGCATCAGCAGTTCCGAGATATCCATCGCCCGCTCGGCCACCCCCGCGGCCTCTGCCGCCAGCGGTTCATTGCGGAACATGTAGCCGTAGTCTTTTACAGTCGTGCCGCAGCCCGATGTATTGATGACAATTGCATCGAGCCCCTGTCCGTTGATTTCTGCTGTCCAGGCGCGGATGTTCTTTGCTGCCGCCGCGTGGCTTTCCTCCTCGCGCCCCATGTGATGGGTCAGCGCCCCGCAGCAGCCCGCGCCTTCGGCCACCACCACCTCGCAGCCGAGCCGTGTCAGCAGCCGGATGGTGGCATCATTGATATCCGTGTTCAGCGCCTTTTGCGCGCAGCCCGTCATCAAGGCGACCCGTTTGAGGCGGCTGCCCTGCGGCGCAAATGTCTGGGGATCATCATTGCGGCTGACCGGCGGAATCTCCTTAGGCGCCATCTCCAGCATCGCCTTCAGCCGCGGGTCCGGTATCATCCCGGCAACGGGGCGGGCCAGTTTCGCCCCCAGAAGCGCAAGCCGGAACCGCCCCGGATAGGGCAGGATCCGTGCCAGCAGCCAGCGGAGAAGCCGCTCACCCAGTGGCCGCTGGTAGCGCGCCTCGATATAGGCGCGGGCATGATCCACCAGATGCATATAGTGCACCCCCGAGGGGCAGGTCGTCATGCAAGCAAGGCAGCTGAGGCACCGGTCGATATGCTTTACTGTTTTGGCGTCCGGCACCCGCTCGTTCTCCAGCATGTCCTTGATCAGGTAGATGCGGCCGCGCGGGGAATCCAGCTCATCGCCCAGCACCTGGTAGGTGGGGCATGTGGCGGTGCAGAACCCGCAATGAACGCAGGAGCGCAGGATTTCATTGGCGCGCTGCAGCCCGGGATCTTTCAACTGGTCTTCTGTGAATGTGGTTTGCATGTAACTATCCAGGCAGCTGTGAACGCGTCTGTTTGAACGTCGGGGTGATCACACCGGACCTAAGGGAATTGCACCAGGCGCCGGCCAGGGGGTGCCTTTCCTCCCCGGCACCCTCCGGCCCCCTACCTTGCACCATGGCAGCTTCTTGCCCGGTCATCCCATCAGCCCCGCGTTCAGGATCCCGCGCGGATCGAACTTCCGGCGCAGCCCGGCGCTGATCGCCTCCAGCGGCGCAGGTTGCGGATGGAAACGCGGAAACCCGGTGCCGCGCACCAGAGTTGCATGGCCAGGCGTGCCTTCCATCATAACCCGCACATCCCGATTGCAGGGCATCAGCACCCAGACCAGCCCGCCGCCCCAATCATAGAGTGCGCTCTCCGGCTCCAGCCGCCGCACCAGCCCGGCTGCATCCGAAGGTTTCACAGAGATCCGCCAAACATTGCCTTCACGCCCATGCAAGTTCTGCGCATCCCGCACCCAGGACCAGCCCGCCGTTGTCCGCTCCGGCTCTGTCTCCACAACACTCCCGCCAAACCCCGCCAGCAATTTCTGCAACGCGCCGGCCCGGTAAGCGACTGAGGCCTCAAACCCTTCCAGCCGAAGCATTGTCACCGGATGCTGGTCCAGCCCCGAGGGTGTATGCGCCGCGCCGGCAATCTCGAATGGCGACCCCAGTGCCGCCGACATCGCCGCAACAGCCTGCGCATCCGTCAGATCGTTTATCAGGACCACAGCGGTGCATTCCGGCGCGGGCAGTACTTTCAGCGACACCTCGCTTAACACCCCCAGCGTGCCATGAGCCCCGGCCATCAGCTTCACCAGGTCATAGCCAGTGACATTCTTCATCACCCGGCCGCCGTTTTTCACCACAGCGCCGGTGCCATCCACAAAGCGCACCCCCAGCAGGAAGTCCCGCGCCGCCCC
>CAJXHQ010000160.1 GCA_913054485.1 uncultured Paracoccaceae bacterium | reverse complement strand
CCTGCACCCAGTCCTGCAGCTTGATCAGCTCGGCCTGCAGGCGCAGGAGGTTGCGGAAATAGACCTGACGGTCCAGCATTTCAGGGTGCTGCGCGCGGTAGATCTTGCGCAGCTCCATCGACAGCATCGGTTCGGCGAACTCGATCTCGATGTCCTCGTCCAGCGTATCCTGCAACTCCGCTTCGAGCCATTCAAGAGAGGTAGTGTCATGTTCGCCGGTCAAGGGAATGCTCCTTTAATCTGAAAGCCAGGGCGCCTGATTAGCTGCCGCATGTGAAAAATAGATGTCAGCCCGGCCCGCAAACAGCGGAACGGAGGGACAACATCTGCACGGAGGGAAGGCTTGGGCCTGTCCCCCTTATGGAATCCGATATCGGCGGCAGGTGCAAGCCCATTCCCGCCGCGGGCCCATAAGGCGGCGGCGGGATGCTGCAGGATTACCCCAAAAGAAGGCGTTTCAGACCGGCCGGCGGCAGGTGGCCGGCAGGCGTGTCGGCATCACTGTCCGTGTGATTGAACCAGAACTCCTCCGTTGCGGTGCGGCGGCAGCGGATGCCTTCGGGCAGGTCGCGGACTTCCAGCCCTGCGCTGGCGCAGGCCGTCGCCACCAGACGGTCCAGACCGTCCGCATCCAGCCAGCCGCCGCAGTAGATCTGGCTGCCTTCGCAAACGGCAACCGCAGCTGCATCCTTAGTGCGCAGCATGACCGCGGCCCCGCCTTCCAAATCTTCCAGGTAGCCAGTGACCGCGCCGCCGCCAGCCAGCGGCACCGGCATATCCGGGCGCAGGCTTTCAACACGGGCGACGGTTACATCCAGCCCCGGCAGCGCGGGCGGCAGCGGGTCTGGAATGGAGAAATGCGCATCGCGCGCGCCGGAGCGCGGCCCGTGCACCACCTGCGCGCCGCTGACGGCCAGCGCCTGTTTCAGACCCTGCGGCAGATGCATCAGACCCGGTGCCAGTACCAATTTCCGGCCTGTGAAGTCGCGGGTGGAAGACGGCAGAATATCCACCGACAGCCCGGCCCGGCGCAGCGCCTTGTAGTGGTCAAAGACCAGGCTGAAATAGCTCAAGCCCGCCCCATGCGGCTGAGTTTTCCAGGCCCATTCGGCGTCATAATCAAAGATCAGCGCCACCGGAGCAGTCCAGGGCTGCACCTCCGGCGCTTCAGCCAGTTCGCGCGCGACCTCCTGCGCCTCGGCCATGGCGGGGGCATCCTTGCTGTCGGGCCGCAACAGGCCGGCATGCATCTGCTCCTGCGCAAAAGGCGCCTGCCGCCAGCGGAAGTAGCACACCGCCTCAGCCCCGTGAGCGAAGGCCTCCCAGCTCCAAAGGCGGACCATGCCGGGCAGCGGCGCGGGGTTATACGGCGCCCAGTTCACCGGGCCGGGCTGCTGCTCCATGATCCACCAGCGTCCCCGCCCGACGGCGCGGTAGAGGTCATGGTGAAAGGCCTGAAAATCCGGATCGCCCTGCCGCGCATAGGCGCGCTGGTGGTCCGCATCTGCGCCCACCCGGTCCTCAAGGAAACCCAAAGGGTAGCTGTCCCAGCTGGCGATCTCCAGATCCCCGCCGACCTTGTAATGGTCGAAATCGGTGATCCGGCCCATGTAGTTATGGGCAATCGGCACATCTGTGTGGTCGCGCAGGATCTCCACCTGCGCGCGGTTGTAGGCCACCACCTGATCGCTGGAGAACCGGCGGAAGGCCAGCACATGGGCCGGATGGGGTTCGGTCACGGTGAGGTTCGGCAGGCCGATCTGGTCAAACCGGCTGTACTCCATTGACCAGAAGATATTGCCCCAGGCCGCGTTCAGATCCGCGATACTGCCGTTGAACTGCACCTCCAGCCAGCGCTGGAAAGCAGTGCGGGCGGCGTCCGAGTAGCTGATGGTCGTATCGTGACAGCCATATTCGTTATCAGTCTGCCAGGCCGCCACATGCGGGTTCCTGCCATAGCGTTCGGCCAGCAGCCGGGTGATGCGGCGGCTTTCTGCCAGATAGCCCTGATGGCTGAAGCAATAGTGCCGGCGCGAGCCAAAGCCGCGCGGGCGGCCTTCGGCATCGACTGCAAACATATCCGGGTGCTTGTCCGCCATCCAGCGCGGCGGCGTGGCCGTCGGCGTGCCCAGCACCACCTTCAGCCCGGCCTGCCCCAGCACTTCAATGGCCCGGTCAAGCCAGTCAAATTGCAGGTCACCCGGGCTGGGCTCCAGCCGGGCCCAGGCAAATTCGCCGATGCGAATCCAGGTGAGCCCGGCCTCTGCCATGCGGCGGGCATCTTCGGCCCAGATCTCTTCCGGCCAGTGTTCAGGGTAGTAGCAGGTGCCAAGTGTGCGGCGCATTCTCGCGGTCTTTCTCTTACAGGATCACCTGGTGCTCGCGCTGGCCGCGCACACCGGTTTCAATCATGAACGTCTGACCAGCCGGGGCCGGCTGCCCGCCCTCCGCGGCCGTGGTCACAAAAAGCGTGGTCATATCCGGCCCGCCAAAGGCCGGGCAGGAGGCCTGCGGGGTAGGCACTGGATATGCCCTCATCATTTTGCCGTCCGGGCTGTAGCAGGCCACCCGGGAGGCACCCCATTGCGCGTTCCAGAGGTTGCCGTCGGCATCGGCAACCGCACCATCCGCGCCAAATCCTTCGCCGCTGAGGTCCAGAAACACCTCCGGCGTGCCGTGCAGCCAGCCTCGGTCCGGCTCCAACCACTGGCGCTGGATCACCCCGCGTTTGGTGTCGGCCCAATAGGCGCAGGAGGCATCCGGCGCAAAACAGATCGCATTGGAAATGGTGATCCCGCCATAGAGCTTGCGCAATTCGCCCCGGTAATAGCGGTAGATCGCCCCTGCCCCCGACTCGGCGTTAATCCCCATTGTGCCGATCCAGAACCCGCCCCAGGGGTCGGCGCGACCGTCGTTGGAGCGGGTGACAGGATTGTCCGCCTCCAGATCAGTCAGATGTTCGCGCTGCCCTGCCAAAATATCAAACCGCCAGAGCGCATTGGCGCTGGCCATCAGCAGCGTATCCCGGTCCAGCCAGCCCGCAGCTGAGACGTAGTCGTCAAAGGTCCAGCGCCGCTCCTGCCCGTTTTCAATGGTCAGCAGGGACTTTTCCAGGATGTCGAACCAGAACAGCTGCTGACGCTCAGGATGCCAGAGCGGACCTTCCCCTAAGCTGCAAGCGGTCGCGCTGAAGACCTCAGCCATCGCCGAAGGCCTTGTCGTAGGCGGCCACGGTGGCGGCGGCGTGCACCTCCATCTGCTCGGCGCTGATGCCAGGATGGTACAGGCTGGATCCCATGCCAAAGCCGGTGATCCCGGCGTTTTTCCAGACCAGGAAATCATCCGGGCCGACGCCACCCACGGCGAAGGTCTGCGCCTCGGCCGGCAGCACCGCTTTCAGTGCTTTGAACCCGTCGAGCCCCAGCTTGAAGGCCGGGAAGAATTTCAGCCCGTCGGCACCGGCGCGCAGGGCGGCAAAACACTCGGTGGCGGTAAAGACACCGGGGTAGGACAGCATTCCTGCGGCCTTGGTGGCGGCGATCACCTCCGGGTTGCAGTCGGGAGAGACCACCATCTGCGCGCCGATAGCAGCAAGGCGGTCCACATTGTCCACGCCAAGCACGGTGCCCGCCCCGATGGTGGCGCGGGAGCCTGCGTGTTCGATCATCATACCGATACTGTCGAAGGGATCGGGCGAATTCAGCGGCACTTCGATCCGGGTGATGCCGGCACCGATGAGAGCATCGGTCATGGCGCAGGCTTCCTGCGGGCGGATGCCGCGCAGGATGGCAATGATATTGCGGGTCATATCTGGTTATCCCTGAAGCTGGCGGCGGGCGGCTTTCAGCCCTCCGAGGGTCATGTCTTCTGTGTTCACAAGGGTAGGCGCATGGCCTTTGAGTGCAAGCGCCTCGGCATAGGCCTGGGCTAGGCTATTCTCGCCGATCAGCGCCACGGGTAGCGCCTGCCAGTCCTTACGGGTGGCGGCCAGTTCGGCCCCGATCAAGAGGCCGGAGAGCCGCGCGCGGGCGGTCTCGGGCGGCATGCCGGTCAGCAGCGGCCCCGCGCGCAGACCAAAGAGCTTGCCTGTCAGATCCGCGGGGGCGGCCATGATATCCGAGACCGCAGCCTCAAAGGCGGCTTCGTCCCAGCCGTCGCTATTGGTGGTGTGGCGCAGCACCGACCGGCTGCTGAGCAGCGCAAACAGCTCGCCTGTCATGAAAGTGCGGAAGCCTTCAATCTTCCCGTCGCGCACCCGCGCCCATTTACTGTGAGTACCGGGCAGGCAAAGCATGCCGTCATAGCCAGGATGGGCGGCCAGGAAGCCCGCGATCTGGGTTTCCTCACCGCGCATCACGTCCGAGTCAGCAATTTGTTTGACACCAGGCAGGATAAAGACCCGCAAGCGCGGGGTTTCGAGTGCTGGTTGCACCGCCTCCGCAGGGCCCGGCGGCGGGCAAGGGGCAGCGGCATATGGTGCCTCAGCCCAGCCCTGCGCGGCCCCGGCCATGCCGCAGCAGATCACGTCCAGCGCGCCCTCTGCCGGCAGCGTGCCCTCCAGAAGGCGCAGCAGCTCGGGCTCGTAGCCGTCGGGTGTCAGCGTGCCCATGCCAGCCGCGCTGTGCAGACGGTGCAGCACCTGGCCGTTTTCAGCCATCAGCCAGAGCCGCAGGTGCGAAGTCCCCCAGTCGGCGGCGACCCAGTCCGGTGTCTTGGCAGGTTTCACATTCATGGTGTCACCCGCTGACCACCACGCCGCCATCAACCACCAGCGCCTGACCGGTGATCATGCGGCTGGTCTCCGAGGACAGGAACAGCGTGGCATCCACAATATCCTGCGGCGCAAGGTGTTCTTTCAGGCACTGCCGCTCAAGATGCGCCGCCAGCGCGTCCGGCGTCGCCCATTTGTCCAGCTGCTTGTCCGTAAGCACCCAGCCCGGCGCCAGCGCATTCACGCGGATGCGGTCGGGGCCGAATTCCCGGGCGAGACTGCGGGTCATGCCGTTCAGACCGCTGTTCGCCGTAGTGTAAGCCGGGTAGCCGGCGTTGCCCATCATGTAGCTGATCGAGGTGAAGTTCACGATCGCACCGCCGCCTGCTTCTTTCATGCCCGGCAGGACCGCCTGGATGGCAAAGAAATAGGCCTTGAGGTTCACCGCCATCATCCAGTCCCAGAAGTCTTCTTGGACCTCCTCAACGCTGTGTCGCTGATCATTGGCGGCGTTGTTGACCAGCACGGTGATCGGGCCGTGCGCCGCTGCCGAGCTGGCAATGGCCGCTTGCAAGGCGGCCGTATCGGTGATGTCGCATCGGATGAACAGCGGGCGCGATCCCGTCTCGGCCTCCATCCGGTCCACGAAACCGCTGGCGTCCGAGCGGCCCACAAAGGCCACTTTCGCGCCCTGCCGCAGGAAACCCTCGGTCAATGAGGCGCCGATGCCGGAGCCGCCGCCGGTGATGAATACCGATGCGCCGTTCAGGTCATGGAAGGTTGCAGCGCTCATCAGTGGCTCTCCCGCGTCACAAGGCGGGTGTCCTTGCCCACCAGAAAGTCCAGATCCGCGCCCTTCTCGGCCTGCAGAACATGGTCGATATACATCTTGGCATAGCCCCGCGTGTAATGGGCCGGGTCTGGCTGCCAGTCGGCGCGGCGGGCGGCGAGTTCTTCATCTGAAACCAGCAGCTCCAACGCGCCGGTGCTGGCGCTCACTTTTATTCGGTCACCGGTCTTCACCAGCCCCAGCGGCCCGCCGGCCTGAGACTCGGGCGAAACATGCAGGATCACGGTGCCAAAGGCGGTGCCGGACATACGCCCGTCGGAAATGCGGATCATGTCGCGCACGCCTTGGGTCACCAGTTTGCGCGGGATTGGCATATTGCCGACCTCCGGCATGCCGGGATAGCCCTTGGGGCCAACGCCTTTCAGGACCAGAATACTGTCCGCCGTCACCGGCAGGTCCTCGCGGTCGATATTGGCTTTCAGGTCTTCGATATTCTCGAACACATAAGCCTCGCCTTCGTGCTCCAGCAGGTGATCCGTCGCGGCTGAGGGCTTCACGATGGCCCCATTGGGGGCGAGGTTGCCTTTCAGGACACGCAGGCCCGCCGCCGGTTTCACCGGGTCGGTGAAAGGGCGGATGACATCTTCGTTGAAACACTCTGCGCCGTCGGCATAAGCCGCGATATCGCCGCCCAGCACGGTGGCGGCAGATTGCAGCATCTGCTGTCCCTGAAGCTCCTTCAGCACCACCGGCATGCCGCCGGCATAGCAGAAATCCTCCATCAGGTATTTGCCCGAGGGCATGCAGTTGACCAGCAGGGGGATGTCGCTGCCCAGCTCGAAATCCTCAAGCGAGACATCAACCTCCAACCGCCCGGCAATGGCCAGCAGGTGCACCACCGCATTGGTCGACCCGCCGACGGCGGCATTGGCGCGGATGGCGTTTTCCAGCGCGTCGCGGGTCATGATATCAGAAGGTTTCAGGTCTTCCTCGACCATCTCGACGATGCGCTTGCCGGTCAGATGCGCCAGCGCACCGCGCCGCGCGTCCACCGCCGGAAGCGCCGCATTGGTCGGCAGGCTCATCCCCATCGCTTCGACCAGAGACGCCATGGTGGAGGCTGTGCCCATGGTCATGCAGACGCCCTTGGAGCGGCTCATGCCCGACTCTGCCGACATGAAATCCTTTAGTGTCATCTCGCCCGCGCGCACGGCTTCCGAGAACTTCCACACATCCGTGCCGGATCCGATATCCTGCCCGCGGTACTTGCCGTTCAGCATCGGGCCGGAGCTGACCACGATGGCGGGCAGATCGACCGAGGCCGCGCCCATCAGCTGGCCCGGCGTGGTCTTGTCGCAGCCGCCCAAGAGCACAACGCCGTCGATGCCATAGGCGCGGATGCTCTCTTCCACGTCCATCGCCAGCAGGTTGCGGAACAGCATGGCGGTGGGCTTCATCTGAGTCTCGCCCAGGCTCATCACAGGGAATTCCACCGGAAAGCCGCCGGCCTCCCAGACGCCGCGCTTCACCA
>CAJXHQ010000159.1 GCA_913054485.1 uncultured Paracoccaceae bacterium | reverse complement strand
GAAGGCTTTCCAGCTGGGGTCGCTGGCGGACCGGCACGGCGGTAACCTGTCGGCGGGCCAGAAACGGCGGCTGGGGCTGGCGCGGATGCTGGTCACCGGACGGCCCGTCTGGGTGATGGATGAACCTACCGTGAGCCTGGATAAAGACGCAGTTGCGATGTTTGCGGATGCGGTGCGTGCCCATCTGGCGGGCGGCGGGTCCGCCCTGATTGCGACCCATATCGACCTCGGCCTTGAGGCGGATGTGCTGGATGTCGGCCCTTATAAGGCCAAGCCCGCGTCGCTGGATGATTTTGACGGAGGTTTCCTGTGATTGCCCTCCTGATGCGTGATCTGAAACTGGCCCTGCGGGCCGGCGGCGGCTTTGGCCTTGGCCTTGCCTTCTTCCTGATTGTCACCGTTCTGGTGCCCTTTTCGGTCGGACCGCAATCGGCCCTGCTGGACAAGATCGCGCCCGGTGTGCTGTGGCTCGGCGCGCTGCTGGCCTGCCTACTGTCGCTGGACCGGCTGCTGGCATTGGACTGGGAGGACGGCTCGCTTGACCTTTTGGCGACGGCCCCGCTGCCTTTGGAAAGTACTGTGACCATCAAAGCGCTGGCCCATTGGATCACCACCGGCCTGCCGCTGGTACTGGCAGCACCCGTTCTGGGGGTGCTTCTGAACCTGCCGGGACCGGGATACCTCTGGCTGGTGGTCTCGCTGCTGCTGGGCACGCCGGCGCTGTCGGTGATCGGTACGTTTGGCGCGGCTTTGACGGTCGGGCTGAAGCGCGGCGGGCTCCTGCTGTCGCTTCTGGTTCTGCCGCTCTACGTGCCGACGCTGATTTTCGGCGCGGAAGTGGCGCGGCGCGGGGCGGAAGGCTTTGCCGTGCAGGTGCCGCTGCTGATGCTGGCCGGGATCTCTGCCGCCTCCATCGCGCTGCTGCCTTTTGCCAGTGCCGCGGTGCTGCGCGTGAACCTGCGCTGAGGTGTGGTAAAATGGAATGTGAATTGAGAAATCCTCAAGGACAAATTAGGTAGCCGATATGTCGTTCTGGGAATATGCAAACCCGAAAAAATTCCTGGCCACCACGGAAAAGCTGATGCCGTTCCTGTGGGTGAGCTCAGGTGTGCTGCTTGTGACCGGTCTGGTCTGGGGCTTCTTCTTCACGCCCGATGACTACCGCCAGGGATCTACCGTCAAGATCATCTACCTGCATGTGCCGGCCGCCCTGATGGCGATCAACATCTGGTTCATGATGCTGGTGGCATCGCTGGTGTGGATCGTGCGCCGCCACCATGTGAGCGCGCTGGCGGCCCGTGCCGCTGCCCCCATCGGGGTGGTGATGACGGTGATTGCGCTGGTCACCGGCGCGATCTGGGGCCAGCCGATGTGGGGCACCTGGTGGGAATGGGACCCGCGTCTGACCTCATTCCTTATGCTGTTCCTCTTCTACCTCGGCTATATGGCCCTGTGGGAGGCGATTGATAATCCGGATACTGCCGCCGATCTGACTTCGATCCTCTGCTTGGTGGGGTCGGTGTTCGCCGTGCTCAGCCGCTATGCGGTGAACTTCTGGAACCAGGGGCTGCATCAGGGCGCGTCGATCATGCGGGCAGGCGCCGTGACCGGCAGTGATACGGAGGAGAAAGTGTCGAACATCTTCTTTGCGCCGCTGATGGTCTGTATTGCAGGCTTTGTCTTGCTGTTCATAGCCCTGGTGTTCTACCGCACCGGGACTGAAATCCGTGCCCGGCGCATCAAGGCGCTTCAGGCGCGTGAACGTGTGGAGGCGGCGTGATAGTGCCTGATCTTGGAAAATACGCAGATATGGTGCTGTCGGCCTATGCCGCCTCGCTGCTGCTGCTGATCGTGCTGGTGGTGATGAGCGTCATGCGCGGCCGCAGGGTGCGCCGCGAGATGGACGCAGTGGAACAGAGGGTGCGCGGCAATGGCTAAAGTCTCTCCTTTGATGATCCTGCCGCCGCTGATTTTTGCAGGCTTTGTGGGCTTTGCCGCCATCGGCATGTTTCGCGAAGACCCAAACAGCCTGCCGTCGACCCGCGAAGGCAAACAGGCTCCGGCGCTGACGATGAGCGCTTTTGGCGAGAAGCCCGGTTTCGATGATGCCACGCTGCGCGACGGCGAGGTGAAACTGGTGAACTTCTGGGCCAGCTGGTGCGCGCCCTGCCGGGCTGAACATCCCAGCCTTGAGGCCTTGTCGGAGGAGGGCATCCCTGTCTACGGCATCAACTACAAAGACAAGTTTTCCAATGCCTCGGCCTTCCTGGCCGAGCTGGGCGATCCTTATACTGGCATTGGCCATGATGAGCCGGGCCGCACGGGCATCGACTGGGGGGTCTACGGCGTGCCTGAGACATACGTGATTGCCGGGGATGGCACGGTGATCCTGCGCTTTGCGGGCCCGGTGACCCAGCGCGTGATTGCAGAGAAGATCCGCCCGGCACTGGCGCAGGCTGCAGCGCAGTAAAGCGGCAGCCGCACCCGCCTTTGGCGGGAACGGCTACAGGTTTTGCGCCCGCTTTGCGGCCGCCAGGCGCCTGCCTTCGGCAGGCTTTGATACGGCGAGACTTCGGAGCTCACCAAAGCAGCAGCTCCGGAGCCCTCCGCGCTTTGCCCCTTGGTGCCAGCCTCCCGTCCCCCGCCTCCAGCACAATAGCCGTCTCCCCGCCGGTGGCGGGGCCCCTCGGCGATTGTGCCGGACCCGGGTGCCGTGCTGCCGGCCCGGCAGGGCCAGCGAGGACGGCTCCGAAGCAGCGGCTTGGGCGGCGATGGGGTCAGGCGAAGATGGAGAGGTCGAGATCCAGCACGGTGCCAAGCCAGATGCCGTGGTCGCGGTGGTCCTCAAGGTCATTGCCGGTTTCCGGGTGGGCAAAGACGATGAGGCCCGCGCGGTTCAGGGAGAGCCAGGGCAGGAGCTGCGCGAATTGCTCCGGGCTGGCGGCAAGCTGGCAGGACCAGCGCGGGTGCGGTCCGACGCATTTTTCATGCACCCGGCCCATTTTGATACCAAAGAGGCTGATCGCATTTTCACAAAGGCGGCGCGCCTGCGCAACGGTTGCAGCGTCGAAATAGACATGGGCGTGGTAGCCGGTGATCTGGTCAATCTGTTTCATGGAAGTTTTATCCCCTCTGCCGGGATTTCAAGCAAGGCGGGCAGGTGAACAGGGGCTGTGCGTCAAAGCCGGTAACCGCCGTTGACGTTCAGCACCTCGCCGGTAATGGCGCGGGCGGCGTCTGACGCCAGGAAACGGACGGCGCTTGCGATGTCCTCAGCGGCGGCGAGGCTGCCTAGGGCGGTGTCCTTGAGGAACTGGCCGGTCATCTCTGCATCGCGCGGGTTTTCCGCCACATTGACGGCCCCCGGCGCGACGGCGTTGACGCGGATGCCTTTGGGGCCAAGCTCCTTGGCCATGCCGCGGGTCCAGAGGTTGAGACCTGCCTTGCTGGCGCCGTAGATCACCGCGCCCATCGGCGGCAGCACCGCATTGGTGGAAGAGATGCTGACGATGGCGCTGCCGGGGGTCAGATGGGGCAGGGCGGCGGCCAGGAGGGCGGCCGGGGCCAGCAGGTTCACCTCAAGCATATTCCGGGAAAGACCGGGGTCGAAAGTCTCCAGCGGGGAGGCGGCAGCCCCGCCGGCATTGTTGACGATAATATCCAGCCCGCCGAAACGCGCCGTTACCTCCTCCACGACCCTCTCTGCCGCCCCTGTGGCCGTAAGGTCAGCCTGCACCGGGAGAACACCGGGAGCCTCGGACAGAAGCGCATCAGGCGCCGTCCTGTTCCAGGTGACGGCCACGTTGTGATCGGGGGCAAAGGCGCGGGCGATGGCGCGGCCGATGCCATAGGCGCCCCCGGTGACCAGTACTGTCTTCATGAGAGGCGCCTTTCGGGTTGGGATCAGAGCGAGAAGCGCAGCGACAGGCAGGACAGCCCGCCGTCGACCAGCGCGGCCTGGCTGGTGGCGAGTTCGGTCACCTTGTAGCCCGTCTCGCGCAGGGCGGCGGCGGTCTTTGGATGGCCGGCCGACAGGAAGACCGTATCGTTGAAGCGGATGGCATTGGCGGCGGCCTCCTCGCCCTCCGGGGTCAGGATCACGCGATACCCTGTGAAACAGCCCGAGGCGGCCAGCTTGGGCGTGGCGAGGATGGTTTCCGTGTCCAGCAGGCTGCTTTCGGTTTTGAAATGCAGGATGTCTGCCGGGGTTTCGAGAATTCGCATGGTGTAACCGAGGCTCTCCACGATGGGCCGCAGGTCTTCCGCCCCTTGGCGGGTGGTTCGGGCCGACAGGCCAATCATCACCTCATGGTCGGAACACAGGATATCGCCGCCATCGACATAGCCTTCGGTTTCCAGTTCGATCACCCCGTTCATCACGCGCTGAAGGTCAGGGCGCAGGGCGGCAGCTTCACCGAGGCGGGTGTCCGCTCCGGGGCGCAGCACGATGGCCTGGCCTTTGAGGCAGAGCGCGGCATCTTCGATGAAGGTGCTGTCGGGGAAGGCCTCCAGCGGCTCCAGCACCCTGACCGTTGCGCCGGTGGCGCGCAGGGCATCGCCGTAGGCCGCGTGTTCCTGCACGAAGAGATCCGCATCCGGGTCGCCCTGATCAGCGGCGCGCAGACCTGCGGTGACAGAGCGCGAGGGCGTGCGGCAAAGGGCGTGAGTAAAGGTATAGCTGTGGCCGGGCATAATCTGCTCCTGATTGTTCCACGGCAGGATGGCGGAGGCTGTCACGGGATGCAAGCGGGGGCGCACGCTGAGGGCAGGAGGAGCGGTTCCGGTTCTGGTTCAAAAGCTATAGGATCGCGGGAAATCAATCGTCCTCCGCGGCAGGTCCCGGAAGATCAGGGAGCACTCCGAATGAGCGATAACATGGAAGATACACTGGCCCGCGGGCAACAGCGCAGCAAACACGGGCGGCAGCAGGCGGACGGCGTGCTGGTGCACCGCACTATCGCCATGCCGGCAGACACCAACCCGGCCGGGGATATTTTCGGCGGCTGGCTGATGTCGCAGATGGATCTGGCGGCAGGCAATATGGCGGGCCGGGTCTCGCACGGGCGCTGCGCCACGGTGTCGGTGGAGGGGATGCAGTTCCTGCGGCCGGTGAAAGTGGGGGATGAGGTGACGCTTTATGCGACGCTGGAGAAGGTCGGGCGCACCTCGATGCGGATCCATATCGACGCCTGGGCGCGGCCGCGCTTCGCCGAGAAGGGCGAGAAGGTCACGGCAGCGGACTTTGTCTTTGTGGCGCTGGACGGCGAAGGAGCACCGCGGCCGGTTTTTGAGGGGTGAGGCAACCGGTGTTTCAATAGCCAACATTGCCCGTGCTATGCACGGGCAGCGCCCGAACCGCCCCCGTCACGCCAGAGGCGTACCTGCGGCACGACGCGGGCGCGGTGCTTGAGTTGAAAAGGTTCTTTCGGATTTAGAGTAATGAAGTAGCCCCGCTGATCCGGCGGGGCTTTCCTATTTAGTACGTTCTGCCTTACGACTTCGCCAGGTTCCGCAGCACGTAGTGCAGCACGCCGCCGTGTTCGATGTATTCAATCTCGGGCGCGGTATCGATGCGGCACTTGAGGGTGATCTCGCGCGTCGTGCCATCGGCGTAAGTGATCGAACAGGGCACCTCCTGCAGCGGCTCGACTGTGTCGAGGCCGGTGATGGTGACACTCTCGTCGCCCTTGAGACCAAGTGTCTTGCGGGTGTCGCCGCCGGTGAACTCAAAGGGGATCACGCCCATGCCGACCAGGTTGGAGCGGTGGATGCGCTCGAAGCTTTCGGCGATCACCGCTTTCACGCCCAGAAGCGCTGTGCCCTTGGCGGCCCAGTCGCGGGACGAGCCCGCCCCGTATTGCGCGCCGCCGAATACCACCAGCGGCGTGCCCTCGTCCTGATGCGCCATTGCGGCCTCGTAGACCGAGGTCTGCGCCCCGTCCGGCCCCTTGGTGTAGCCGCCTTCGACACCGTCCAGCATCTCGTTCCTGATGCGGATGTTGGCGAAGGTGCCGCGCATCATGATCTCGTGGTTGCCCCGGCGCGACCCGTAAGAGTTGAAGTCGCGCGGCTGCACCTGGCGGTCCAGCAGGTACTGCCCCGCAGGCGAGGTGCTGGCGAAAGACCCGGCAGGCGAGATGTGGTCGGTGGTGACCATATCACCCAGCATCAGAAGGACCTTGGCGCCTTCCACGTTGGAGATGGTGCCCGGCTCCGGCCCCATGCCCTGGAAGTAGGGCGGGTTCTGGATGTAGGTCGAGGCGGCGGGCCAATCGTAAGTCTCCTGATCCGGCACCTCGACGCTGCGCCACTTGTCGTCGCCCTTGAAGACATCGGCGTATTTGGTCTGGAAAGCCTCGCGCGTCACGGTCTGCTGCACCAGGTCTGCCACTTCCTGTGCGGAGGGCCAGATGTCTTTCAGGAAGACGTCGTTGCCGTCCTTGTCCTGGCCGATGGCATCGGTGGTCAGATTGATGTCCAGGGTGCCTGCCAGCGCGTAAGCAACCACCAAGGGGGGCGATGCGAGATAATTGGCGCGCACATCCGGGGAGATGCGGCCCTCGAAGTTGCGGTTGCCCGACAAGACGGAAGTGGCGACCAGATCACCCTCGGCGATGGCGTCCGAGATCTCCTTCTGGATGGGGCCGGAGTTGCCGATACAGGTGGTGCAGCCATAGCCCACAAGGTTGAAGCCGAGGGCATCCAGATCGTCTTGCAGCCCGGCGGCTTCCAGATAGGCGGAAACCACCTGCGAGCCTGGCGCGAGCGAGGTTTTTACCCAGGGCTTGCGGTTCAGGCCCAATGCGGCGGCCTTGCGCGCCACCAGTCCGGCACCGATCATCACGTAGGGGTTGGAGGTATTGGTGCAGGAGGTGATCGAGGCGATCACCACCTTGCCGCTCTCCATGCAATAGTCCTCACTTTCAACCGGAATTTCTTTGCCCAGTGGCCGGTGAAATGTCTCTTCCATTTCCTTGCGAAACGCGCTCTGTCCTTCGGTCAGCGCCACATAGTCCTGCGGTCGTTTCGGTCCCGAGATTGCGGGCAG
>CAJXHQ010000158.1 GCA_913054485.1 uncultured Paracoccaceae bacterium | reverse complement strand
AGATGGCGGTGCAGATCGCCGAAGCCATGAAGGGGCGGGTCCGGCACCAGGCCAGCGCCATCTGCACCACATCCAGCCCGTGGCGCTCTGCGATCTCCAGATAGGCCGCGACCGCCGCGTATGCGCGCGGATTGTGCCGCCCGCCCAGTTCCGGCTGCAGGGTCTTGCGCGACCCTTCCGGCACCGCGCCGCCCTGGTACTTTCCAGTCAACAGCCCCGTCGCCAGCGGCGAAAACGCCATCAGCCCGACGTCCTCCAGCACGCTCAGCTCGGCCAGGTCTGTGTCATACATCCGGCACAGCAGCGAGTATTCATTCTGGATTGAGGCCACCCGCGGCCCTTTGCCCGCTTCTGCCAGCCGCAGCCATTGCGCGGTGCCCCAGGCGCTTTCGTTGCTGAGGCCGAAGGCGCGGATATTGCCCTTCTCCACCTCACGCTGCAACGCGCCGAGGCAGTCTTCCATGTCGGCAATCACATCCGCCTTCTTGTGGCCGGTCGGGTCATACTCCCAGTTCTTGCGGAACATGTAGCTGCCCCGGTTCGGCCAGTGGAACTGGTAGAGGTCGATGTAATCGGTCTTCAGCCGCTTCAGCGAGCCTTCCACGGTGGCAGCGATGGTTTTCGAGGAAATCGCCGCGCCGTCGCGCACCGCCAGCAACCCCTCGCCGGAATGTTTGGTGGCAATCACCACCTCATCGCGGCGCCCGGTTTTCTCCAGCCAGGTGCCAATGATCGCCTCGCTGCCGCCCACGTGCTCCTTGGCGATCGGGTTCACCGGGTACATTTCCGCTGTATCGACAAAGTTCACCCCGCCCGCCAGCGCCATGTCGATCTGCGCATGCGCCTCCGCTTCGCCGGTCTGGGTGCCATAGGTCATGGTGCCGAGGCAGAGTTCCGACACCATGATGCCGGTGCGGCCAAGCGGGTTCATTTTCATCGCGCGTATCCTTCGTGCTGGAGGGTCGCGCGACTGTAGCGGCTGGGGCGCCGGGCGCAAGCCACACCGCACCCATTGAGAACAAATGAAGAACATGATAGGTATGGCCCCATGCCGACTCACCTGCTTGACCGCCGTTCTCATCCCCCCCGCCAGCATGTGGCCCTGCGCGACGGTGTCACCCTGGATCGCGCCCGCGCGCATGAGGCCTGCGGGCCTGCCCGGCGCACATTTGCGCTCTGGCTGGCCGCTGCCTGCGAAGGGCCGGTGATGTGGATTTCCCCGGCCTGGGGGGCGGCCGGGCTGAACCCGGACGGGATGATGGATTTCTGCGACCCGGCCCGGTTCCTGTTTGTCTGCGCTCCGCGCAACGATGACATCCTGTGGTGCATGGAAGAGGCGTTGCGCTCCGGCGCGGTGCCGCTGGTGGTGGCCGACCTGCCCGGCCCGCCCGCGATGACGCCGGTGCGGCGGCTGCACCTGGCGGCGGAAAATGGCGGCGCGGCGGCAGGGCTGGCACCGCTGGGCCTGCTGCTGACGCTGGACGGCGGCGGCGCGCCCGGCATCGAAAGCCGCTGGCACCTGGCCCCGGCCCATGCCGGCAAGCAGCGGATATGGCAGCTGGAGCGCCGCCGCGCCCGCACCCTGCCCCCGAAAGGCTGGCGCCTGACCCAGCGCGCCCCGCGGGCAGCGCTGGAGGAGCGCGGGGCGGCCCAGGCCGCCGCGGGCTGACACCGGGAGAAGGGGCGTTGCCCCTCTGCGCTGGCGCGCATTCACCCCAGGATATTTTCAGCCAAATGAACAAGGGGCCTGACAAGAGGACAGCACACAGAAATGTCAGGACGGCCAGCGGGTTCTCAGGCTAGGCTTGCTGGCGGAGGACCCGATGCCCACACGCCGCAGAATGACAATCGCCCTGGCAGCCTGGCTTGCCGCGCCTGCCGCTCAGGCCGGCAAGCAGCGTTATGTGCTGGACATGGCCAGTTCGCGCATCGGGTTCAGTTTCAAGCTGAACGGGGTGCAGGTAAAAGGCGAAATGCCGGTTGCGCGGGCCGATCTGCAAATCGACACCGGCAATCTTGCTGCCTCCTCGGTGGATGTGCTTCTGGATGCAGGCAACGCGCGCACCGGGCTGGTCTTTGCGACACAGGCCATGAAGGGGCCGGATATTCTGGATACCGCGCGCCATCCGCAAATCCGCTTTGTGTCGCGCCGGATCCGGCTGGGGGCCGGGGGGCGGATCTCGGACGGCGCAACCATTACCGGCGAGCTGACCCTGCGCGGTGTGACGCGCCCGGTCACGCTGGCAGCAGAGCTGTACCGGCTGCCGGGCAGCGCACCGCGGGATCTGGAGGTGCTCGACGTCCGCCTTTCCGGCCGGATCAGCCGCATGGACTTCGGAGCCTCGGGCTATGCCGGGCTGGTCGCAGATGACGTGGCGCTGGATATCCGCGCCCGCATCCGCGCCGCCAACTGAAGTTGTATTATTTCCACAGTTAATCCGTTAGCGACATGGCAATGGCGGAAAAAGCCAAGCCGCGTCCCTTACCTGCGCCATTGTCAGCCCTGTTATGCGCCTGATTATCTCCTTCGCCGCCCTCTTCCTCTCCGTCATCCTTCTGCAGCTGTCGACCGGGGGCGTTGGGCCTCTGGATGCGATTTCCGGCATCACGCTGGGCTTCAGCAAAGGGCAGATCGGTCTTCTGGGCTCAGCGCATTTCCTCGGCTTTTTCATCGGCTGCTGGTGGGCACCGCGGCTGATGGGCAGCGTCGGCCATTCGCGCGCTTTTGCGGTTTGCACCGCGCTGGGGGCGATGGGGCTGATCGGGCACACATTGACAAACAACCCATTTGCCTGGGCAGCGCTGCGGATCGCTTCGGGGCTCTGTGTTGCGGGCTGTTACACGGTGATCGAGGCCTGGCTGAACTCCAAAGTCACCAACGAGAACCGCGGCCGCGCCACCGGCACCTACAGGATTGTCGATATGGGCTCGTCGCTCTGCGCGCAGCTTGTCATCTCGGTGCTGGAGCCGGCCTATTACGTCTCTTACAACCTTCTGGCCATTCTCTGCTGTGCTGCCCTTCTGCCGCTGACCTTAAGCCGGGCAAGCCAGCCGGAAACCCCGAAAGCGCCCCGGCTGCGGCCCAAACTGGCCTGGCGCTGCTCGCCGCTGGCCGTGGCCGGCGTGATCGTGGCCGCGCTCAGCTCTGCCTCCTTCCGGATGGTCGGACCGGTCTATGGCCAGGAAGTGGGGCTGCCCGTGGACCAGATCGCCTTCTTCCTGGCGGCCTTTGTTCTGGGCGGTGCGCTGGCGCAATACCCGATGGGCTGGCTGGCCGACAAATATGACCGCCGCTGGGTGCTGATCTGGCTGTCCGTCGCCGCCGTGGCCAGCTGCGGCGTCACCATGGCTGCAAGCGGGACCGGCATGGCAGGCGTGATGATCGCCGCAATCCTGTTCGGCTTCACCACCTTCCCGATCTTCTCGGTCTCCGCCGCCCATGCCAATGACTTTGCCACCTCGGAACAGCGGGTGGAGCTTTCAGCGGCGCTGATGTTCTTCTACGCGCTGGGGGCGATCGCCAGCCCCTATGTTTCCTCGGCGCTGATCGACACATTCGGCCCGCCTGCGCTGTTTGCCTATGTCGCCGCAGGCCATGTGCTGCTGATCATCTTCGGCCTCAGCCGGATGCAGGTGCGCCCGACCCCGGAAGAGCGGACCAACTATGTCTATGCGCCGCGCACCTCCTTCACCATCGGCCGCCTGCTGAAACGTTCGCGCGAAGGCAGGTAATCCTGCACCAGCCTGAACGCGGAACGGGCCGGATGAACCGGCCCGCCCGTTGTGTTTCACTGCTTACGGCTGATCAGGCCGGCGTCTCTTCAGCACTTGCCGAGCCTTCGATGGCCCCTGTGTCCGCCTCAGGCGCGATGCCATTGACGATACCGGCAACACCGTCTTCCATCGACAGGCCCAGCTCCTCGCCCAGTTTCTTCAGCGCGGGCATCTGCACCGCCATGCCCATGATCGAATCAAGCGCCTGGTTCACTACCGGTTTCTCCGCGCCGCCTCCGGAAGAGGCACCCGCCGCAGCGGCACCGCCGATGCCGCCGACCTGGTGGATGCGGATCGAGTCGATCTTTTCAGCCGGTTTCACCATTTCCGCGACGATCCCCGGCATCGCGTCGATCCGGGCCAGGTCCACTTTCATGCGGATCTGCGCCGACGAGAGCACGTTGTCGGCTTCCACGATAGCGCGCTTGCCTTCCGCCTCGGCGAGCATGTCGTTCTTCTTCGCCTCAGCGCGGATATTCAGCGCATCCGCCTCGGCCTGGGCTTCTTCGCGGCGGGCCTCGGCGCGGTCTGCGGCAGCTTCTTTTTCGGCCTGTGCCGAGAGACGGATGGCGGTGGCCTGACGCTCGGCTTCCTGAGTTGCCTCGATCAGCACGATCTGCTTCTGGCGCTCGGCTTCTGCCACCTGCCGCGCGGTGGCCACGGCCTCGGTTGCCTTGGTGGCTTCGGCGCGGGCAAGGTCAGCGGAGGCGCGGGCGCGGCTTTCCTCTTCCGACTTCTGCGCAATCACCACCTGGCGCTCCTGCTCGGCCACCTCCAGCTCGCGCTCCTTGGTGATCTCCGCATCACGGATTTTGCGCTCGCGTTCGATCTCTGCCGAACGGATGCTTTCCTCGCGTGCAATCCGGGCGCGTTCGGTTTCGCGCATGGAATCCTCGCGCCGCTGCGCGATCTCGGCTTCCTGCGCCGCCTTCAGCGTCTCAACCTCCTGCACCTGAGCGATCTTAGCCTGTTCTTCCTGCTGCTCGATGGTCAGGCGCTGGCGCTCGGCTTCCATTGCTGCACGGCGCACGGCGACCTGGGCTTCGGCGTCGATCTCGGCGCGCTCCTTCTTGGACTGGGCGATCACCTCGGCCAGTTTGCGCATGCCGACGGCGTTGAAGGCGTTGTTTTCGTCCAGGGCCTCGAACGGGGTCTGGTCCAGGGCGGTGAGCGAGACGGATTCCAGCGACAGGCCGTTTTTCAAGAGGTCTTCAGAGACCGCATTCTGCACCTCCTGCACGAAGTCGGCGCGGTTTTCATGCAGACCGTCCATGGTCATCTGGGCGGCCACAGCGCGCAACCCGTCGACCAGCTTGCCCTCGATCATCTCGCGCAGCTGATTGACGTCGAAGGTGCGGTCGCCCAGCGTCTGCGCGGCGCGCGCAATGCCTTCGGCGGTGGCCATGACCGAGACATAGAACTCTACGCCCACATCAACCCGCATGCGGTCCTTGGTGATCAGTGCGGCATCGCCGTCGCGCTTCACCTCAAGGCGCAGAGTTTTCATGTTAACGGGGCTCACCTCGTGCAAAAGCGGCACCACGAACACACCGCCGTCGAGAATGACTTTCTTGCCGCTGGCGCCGGTGCGCACCAGGCTCACTTCGCGGGTGGAGCGGCGGTAGAGACGCCCCAGAACCAGGCCGAAGAACAACAGGAACGCCAGAACGACGGCGACAGGTATCAGTATCATTTCCATCGGGAAAATCCTTTTCAGTTGCAAACAGTGATGTTGATTGGCGGATCAGCCGTCGAGGCCGACCAGCGCATATGACCCGGTGCGGCGGTTCCAGAGCACCAGAACCTCGCTGCCCTGCGGCAGGGTCTCTTCTGCGCGCATGGGTTCTGCGCGCAGATAGTGGCTGTTGCCGAAGCGGTCCGTGACGCGGACTTCGGCGGGGCGGCCTGCAGCGGCCGTCCCTTGGGTGATGACACCGCGGCGGCGCGCCAGGCTGCGCGCGGACATGGCCGCGGTCTCGCTCTGCGGCAGCAGGCGGGCAAAGACACCGCCAAAGCCGCGGGTGAACCACAGGGCAAAGGCACCGGCCGGCAGGGCTGCCAGCGCGGCAGGCAGGCTCAGGCCGATGAGTTCTTGCAGGGATGACTGCAGCGCGAGGCCGCCAAGACCGAAACTCATCAGAAAGGTCGCCAGCCAGATCAGCGTTGGCATGCGGCCGAAGCCCAGCCAGGCTGCCAATCCGCCACCAGCCGCGTCCGTGACCTCGCCCGGCCCATTCAAGTCCAGTTCAGCGCCGTCCAGATCAAACCCATCCAAACCGGCGTCCAGCTCGACCGCTGCATCAGCCTCAAGCCCTGCATCAAAGCCGGCACCGATGTCAGGCCCGTCCAGATCCGGGCCATCCAGCCCGGCATCATTGCCCCCCATCAGGCTGCCGCCCAGCATCAGCGCGGCCAGCTCCAGCCCCAGCAGTCCAAACAGCAAAGCCAGCGCAAAGGAGAAGGGAAGAAACGCGCTGTCCAAAAGAAAATCAAACCTCAATCTCATGCCCCTTTAAAATGCATACCGTAGTATACACAGCCATATGGAAATCACATTGCACGACTACAAGGGGTTACGCCGCAGAATCTTCAACCCATGGCTGAAACATCCCGCGGCCCGGGTTAAGCCCCGGCATCCCTGCCCCGGCAGCATCCCAACGGCACGGGCGCAATTTCAGCACCCGGAGAGCCGCGGGGTTTCTAAGGCGGTGAAGTTGCGGTAGACGGGCGTCAAGCAGCATTTGCGGATGGACGATATGGCACGGATTCTGATTACCTCGGCACTTCCCTATATCAACGGGATCAAGCACCTCGGCAACCTGGTGGGCAGTCAGCTGCCGGCCGACCTTTATGCCCGCTACAACCGCGGCCGCGGCAATGAGGTGCTGTTCCTCTGCGCCACCGACGAGCACGGCACCCCGGCCGAACTGGCCGCCGCAAAAGCGGGCAAGCCGGTGGCCGAGTATTGCGCCGAAATGCACGGGGTGCAGACGGAAATCGCAAAGGGATTCGGGCTCAGCTTCGATCACTACGGCCGCTCTTCCAGTGTTCAGAACCGCACGCTGACCCAGCATTTCGCGGGCAAGCTGGCCGAGGCCGGGCTGATCTCGGAAGTCTCCGAGAAACAGGTCTACTCCAACACGGACGGCCGCTTCCTGCCGGACCGCTACATCGAGGGCACCTGCCCCAACTGCGGCTTTGAAAAGGCCCGCGGCGACCAGTGCGAGGAATGCACCAAGCAGCTGGACCCCACCGATCTGATCGAGCCGCGCTCGGCCATTTCCGGCTCCACCG
>CAJXHQ010000157.1 GCA_913054485.1 uncultured Paracoccaceae bacterium | reverse complement strand
TGAACGACGTCTATATCGTCGCCAACAATGGCTTTCTGGAAGACAACCCGGCCGCCGCCAAGTTCTTTGAGCTGCTGGATATCCCGATCGGCGCGGTCAACGCCGCACAGGTGAAACTGCGCGACGGTGAGAACAAGCTGGAAGACTTCCGCCGCCACGCCGAAGACTGGGTTGCCGCCAATCAGGCCGCCTTTGACGGCTGGGTTGCTGAAGCGGCTGCCGCTGCCAACTGATCCTCTCCCCTGACTGGGCGCGGGGGCCCCCCGCGCCCGTTTTTCTATTCGGAAAGACTGCTATGACGGCTCAGATCGAATGCCGGGATCTGTGGAAGATCTACGGCCCCAAATCGAAACAGGCGATGGAGGCGGTTCTGAAAGACGGTCTCTCCAAGGAAGAGGTGCGCGATCAATTCGACTGCGTGCTGGGTGTGAGGAACGCCAGCTTCTCGGTTCAGAAGGGGGAGATCTTCTGCATTATGGGGCTGTCGGGGTCGGGGAAATCCACCCTTCTGCGCCATGTGAACCGGCTGATCGAGCCGACCTCGGGGGAGATTCACGTCGCCGGGGAACGCGTCGACACCATGGGCGCAGCAGACCTGCGCCGCCTGCGGGCCGAGACGATCGGCATGGTGTTTCAGCACATGGCGCTCTGGCCGCACCGGACCCTGGGCGAAAACGTCGGCTTCGGGCTGGAAGTGCGCGGCATGGGGCCGGACGCCCGCCGCGACGCTGCGCAGCGCGCACTTGAAGCGATGGACCTGAAGGGCTGGATCGACCACTACCCCGACCAGCTGTCCGGCGGCATGCAGCAGCGGGTGGGACTTGCCCGCGCACTGGCGGCCGACCCGGAGATCCTTCTGATGGACGAGCCGTTTTCAGCGCTGGACCCGCTGATCCGCCGCCAGTTGCAGGATCAGTTCCTGGAGCTGTCCAAGACCGTCCGCAAGACCACGCTCTTCATCACTCACGACCTGGATGAGGCGATCCGCATGGGCGATCACATCGCCATCATGAACGATGGCGAGATCGTGCAGACCGGCACGCCCGAAGAGATCGTCACCAATCCCAAGGACGATTACGTCGCTGAATTCGTCAAAGGCATCAGCCGCGCGGGTCTGGTGCATGCAGAGACCATTATGGAGCCGCTCAACGGCCGCGGTCCCACCGCAAAAACAATCCGTGTGGGCGCGGACCTGGCTGCGATCATCGACCAGTTCATGGAGGATCAGGAGCCGCTTACCGTGACCTGCCCGGAAGGAAAGCCTGCCGGCCTCATCACCATCAAATCCGCGCTGACCGCGCTTCGGGGGTAACGCTATGGATCTTTGGGATATTTTTGACACCGAATGGGTGCCGATCGGACCATGGGTGGAGCAGTTCCTGCAATGGGTGGTGAACAACTTCCGCTTCATCTTCCAGGCCATCAAGGTGCCTTTCGACATCGTGCTGACCGGGCTGGAAGACGGGCTGACCGGCGCGCCGGACCTTCTGATGCTGGCCATCATCTCGCTGGTCGCCTGGCAGGCGGGCGGGCGCAAGCTGGGGCTGATCGCGGCGGCCTGCCTGGGGTCCATCGGCCTGATGGGCGCTTGGGAGGAGAGCATGACCACGCTGTCCATCGTGCTGACCTGTGTGGTCTTCTGCTCGGCTATCGGCATCCCGCTGGGGGTGGTTGCCGCGAAACGCGACCGTTTCTGGTATTTTCTCCAGCCCTTGCTGGACCTGATGCAGACAATCCCTTCTTTCGTCTACCTGGTGCCCATCGTGATGCTGTTCTCCATCGGCAATGTATCAGGCGTGATCGTGACCTTCATCTACGCCCTGCCTCCGGTGGTGCGCCTGACCAACCTTGGTATCCGCCAGGTCCGCCCGGACATGGTCGAGGCGGCACGGGCCTTCGGGGCCAATGACCGCCAGACGCTCTATAAGGTGGAGCTGCCGCTGGCGATGCCGACGATCATGGCCGGCGTCAACCAGACCATCATGATGGCGCTGTCGATGGTGGTTGTCTCTTCGATGATCTCCGTCACCGGGCTGGGGCAGATGGTGCTGCGCGGCATCGGGAGGCTGGACATGGGGCTTGCAACTGTCGGGGGATTGGGCATCGTGTTCCTGGCTATCGTGATCGACCGTACGTCGCAGGCGATGGGTATCTCGGCCCGTGATCGCGGCCACAAGAAATGGCACGAGACTGGCCCCATCGGGCTGATCCGCAGTCTCGGCAGGAAGGCGTGACCACGTGAAAAACCCCAATATCCTTTTCATCCAGGTGGACCAGCTGGCTGCCAGTGCGCTGTCGGCCTATGGCAACGGCTTCGTCAAGACCCCGGCGCTGGACCGCCTGGCGCAGGACGGCGTGGTGTTTGAGAACGCCTATTGCAACTTTCCCTTATGCGCGCCGTCACGGTTTTCCATGGCGACCGGCCGGCTGGCCTCGGACGCGGGTGCCTATGACAACGCTGCTGAGTTTGCCGCCGATATCCCCACCTATGCGCACCACCTGCGCCGGGCTGGCTATCAGACCAGCCTGTCGGGCAAGATGCACTTCATTGGACCGGACCAGTTCCACGGCTTTGAGAAGCGCCTAACCGCGGATCTTTATCCCGCAGATTACGCCTGGGTGCCCCACTGGGGCGACGAGGGTGAGCGCGACACTAATGATCCCCGCGCCGTGCGCATTGCCGGGGTGGCCGCGCGCACCGTGCAGATGGACTATGACGAGGAAGTCTCGCAAAAGGCGGTCCGCCATCTCTATGATCTGGCGCGTTCGGACGACACGCGGCCTTTCTTCATGCAGGTCTCCTTCACCCACCCGCATGAGCCCTACCTGTGCAAGCAGGAGTCCTGGGACCTCTACGAGGACGTGGATATCCCGCTGCCTCATGTGCCTGCCCTCAGCGAGGCGGAGCATGACCCCCATTCCGTGCGCCTGCTGAAGGATTTCGGCATGCTGGATGCGGACTTCAGCGAAGAGGAGCTGCGCACCGCGCGCCGCGCTTATTTTGGGTCGCTCAGCTATACGGACATGCTGATCGGGCTGGTGCTGGACGCGCTGAAGGATGCAGGCTTTGCGGAAAACACTGCCATTGTCTTCACTTCCGATCACGGCGATTTCCTGGGCGAGCGCGGCCTTTGGTTCAAGAAGCACTTCTATGACCCTTCGCTGAAAGTGCCGCTGTTTGTCACCGCCCCCTGGATCGCACCGGGGCGGGCCTCTACCCTGGCCTCGCTGGTTGACCTGCTTCCGACCTTCAACGGGCTGGCACAGGGGAGCCCCTGGCAGGACCGGACGTTGCCGCTGGAGGGTGCGGACCTTACTGGGATCCTGTCAGCTCCGCAGCCGGAGCGCGCGATCTATGCCGAATACCTGGCCGAGGCCGCCGAAGCCCCGATCTGCATGATCCGGCGCGGGCGCTACAAGTTTGTCACCTGTGAAACAGACGGTCATCTGCTGTTCGACATGGTTTCGGACCCGGACGAGAGGGTGAACCTTGCGGAAGATCCGGCCCATGCTGAGCGGCTGGCTGGCTTCGCTGCGGAGGCTGCCGCCAAATGGGACGTGCCGGGCCTGACGGCGGTGATCAAGGCCAGCCAGCAGCGCCGTCTCCTGATCCGCGACGCTGCGGCTCAGGGCGAGCCGGTCTGCTGGAACCACGGTGAGCGCCCGGGGGAGGACGTGCCCTGGTACCGCGGCAAGCAGGGCTATAATGAGTGGGCCTTCGATTACTTGCCGCCAGCCGGCCGGGAGTGAACGCCCGGCCTGTGACAGGAGATTCTTGTCAGCGCCCGCCGGCCATTCCTGGTGCGTGCGCCGGTCAGCCAAGTCCGGCAGGGCAGAGGCATCCGCCACCCGCAAGGCCTCCACGCCGCGGACCCGCAACTGCGTATCCAGAACCGCGCGGGGTCCTGTTCGGTTCTGATACGCCCGGTGCAGGCCGGGTGGTAGCCTGTGGTGACATTGCCCCGGTTGGACTGGCGCAGCGCTTCATCCGATTGCACCCCGGCCCCTGGTCTCAGCTTGGCCTCTGCGAGGCCAGCAAAAGCTGTCTGCTGCACCAGAGATGCATCCGCTGCCAGGGGGGCGCCGACGAAGGGTCTGGCGCCGGACAGACTGGCTGGGATAATGGCGTTTCAGCCCGCGTTGAACGCGGCGGCCGAGGTCATCTTCTGATGCAGCAAGCGGCCCGGCAGGTTAAGAGCCGGACTTTCCGGCGCAGGCAGAAGAATCCCGCCCGGCAGTGCTGCCAGTCAGTGCCAACCACGGCCCTATGCGTCGCGGGTAATCTTTTCCCGGACGGTGCGCGGCGCATGTGCATCCTGTCAGCGGCCTGTGGATTGCGATGCCCCGGGCTTCAATGAGGCACCGCATCTTTGCCCCAGTCAGCCAACTGAAGAGGATGCTGCCTGCGCGGCCACGTTCTGCGCAACCAGATCCTTGTAGAGCTGGCGTATCCGAAGGGTCACCGGCCCGGCACCATCCTGGCTGCCGATTGTCTTGCCGTCGATTTCGGCCACCGGGGTCTGCGCCCCGAAGGTGCCGGTCAGGAAGGCCTCATCCGCGCCGTAGGCCTCGTAGAGCGAGTAGTTCTTCTCGCGCACAACAATGCCGTTGTCGCGGCAGAGATCGATCACCTTCTGACGGGTAACGCCGTTCATGCAGTAATCGCCGGTCGAGGTCCAAACCTCGCCACGGCGCACGATGAAGAAATTGCAGGCGTTGGTGGTGTTCACAAAACCATGCGGATCCAGCATCAGCGCCTCATCCGCGCCGGCCTGTTCGGCCTGCAGGCAGGCGATCACGCAATTCAGCTTGGAATGGCTGTTGTATTTGGCGTCCTGCGCCATCGGCAGGCCGCGCACCTGCGGCACGGTGGCAAGGCGGATGCCCTTGTCCTGCACCTTTTCGGCCGGTTTAGAGTGTTCGACGATGGCCACCACGGTGGGGCCCCATTTCGACAGGCTGGGGTGCTGGAACGGCTTGGCCTTGCGGCCGCGGGTGATCATCAGACGGCAATGGGCGTCGCCGGTCATGCCGTTGGCTGCCGCGGTGCGGTTGAGGATGTCGCGGATGTCCTCCGGCCCTATGTCCAGGTCGATCGACACCGACTTCAGCGAATTGAACAGCCGGTCCATATGTTCGTCGAAAAAGGCCCATTGGCCATCGTAGAGCCGCATGCCTTCCCACATGCCGTCCCCCAGCATGAAGCCGCTGTCATAGACCGAAACCACGGCTTCGTCCTTGGGGACGATCTTGCCGTCGACGTAGATCTTGATGTGCTCGTTACGGTCGTCGGCTTCGGCGTCATGGGTGGTCTTCGCGACTGTCATATCGGTACTCATTGCCTCAGTGTCCTAGTATCTGCCCGAGGAACGCCTTGGTGCGTTCATGCTGCGGGTTGTCAAAAAACTGTTCCGGTTCCGCCTCTTCGAGGATCTCGCCCTCGGCCATGAAGATCACGCGGTCGGCGGCCTGGCGGGCAAAGCCCATTTCATGCGTGACGCAGATCATCGTCATGCCTTCATTGGCCAGGCTGACCATCACGTCCAGCACTTCCGAGATCATTTCCGGATCCAGCGCCGAGGTCGGCTCGTCGAACAGCATGATCTGCGGTTTCATGCAGAGCGCGCGGGCGATGGCCACCCGCTGCTGCTGGCCGCCGGACAGCTGGCCGGGGAATTTGTCGGCCTGATCCGGGATCTGCACCTTGGTGAGGAATTCCATCGCGGTCTTCTCCGCCTCTGCCCGGCTTTCCTTTCGCACCAGCATCGGCGCCAGGGTGCAGTTTTCCAGAATGGTCAGATGCGGGAACAGGTTGAAATGCTGGAACACCATGCCGGTCTCGCGGCGCACCTCGTCGATATTGTCGAGGTTGTCGTCCAGTTCGGTGCCAAAGACATTGATAGATCCGGCCTGATAGTCTTCCAGCTTGTTGATGCAGCGGATCAGGGTGGACTTGCCGGAGCCTGACGGCCCGCAAACCACGATCCGTTCGCCCGAAGCGACCTCCAGGTTGATGTTCTTCAGCGCATGGAAGGGACCGTAGTATTTGTCCATGTCAGTGATGCGGATAGCTGTGCCTGTCATCGGGTCTCTCCTCAGCGCGCGGCGACCGCGAGGCGGCGCTCCAGATAGGCGCCGTAGCGGGACAGCGCAAAAACAAAGGTGAAAAAGATCAGGGCCACGAAGCAGTAGACTTCGACATGGGCCATATTCCAGTCGGCGGTGCCATAGGCGGCATTGCCGGAGGCAAGCACCTCGAAGAAGCCGATGATCACCACCAGCGAGGTTTCTTTGAAGGTGATCACAAACTGGTTGATCGTCGGCGGCAGCGCATTGCGGAAGGCCTGCGGCAGCACGATGTAGCCGATCCGGTTCCAGTAGCTCATGCCGAGGGCTTTGGCGGCTTCCTCCTGGCCTGCGGGCAGCGCCTGCATGCCGCCGCGGATGATCTCGGCCTGGTAGCAGGCAAAGAACAGCGCGTAACCGACGATGACGCGGTAGAGCTTGTCCCCCACCGCCCAGCCGGGCAGCACGAAGGGCAGCACGATGGCAAAGGTGAACATGATCGACAGCAAGGGCAGCGAGCGGATGGTGTCGATCACAAAGCCCATGGTTCGGGCGATCCAGGGCAGGTCTGAGCGGCGCAGCAGCGCAAAGGCAATCGCCATCGGCATGCCCAGAAGGATCACGGCGGCAAAGATGAACAGGGTCAGCGACAGCCCGCCCCAGCTTTGCTCCGAAATCACCGGCAGGCCGAAATAGCCGCCGCGCATCAGCACATAGAAGACGGTGAAACCGGCCAGCCACAGGGGCGCAATACGGCGGGCGGACCAGAAGACCGGCAGGCAGGACAGCACACCGGTGACGATCAGCGCGGCACAGGCAATGGCGGACCGCCACTGTTCCTCGAACGGGTAAAGCCCGAAGAGGATCAGCCGCCAGCGCGCGTCGATCACGGCCCAGCATGCGCCGCCGCCATGGCCGCAGGCCTCGCGGTCGGCCTTGGACCAGATCGCGTTCAGCACACCCCAGTCGATCAGCCCCCAAGCGATCCAGATCACCAGCGCGCCGAAGGTCACGGTCATCGCGGTGTCCAGCCGGGTGGAGAAATAACCGGCGCGGATACGGTCGATCAA
>CAJXHQ010000156.1 GCA_913054485.1 uncultured Paracoccaceae bacterium | reverse complement strand
CCCATCTCGTTGGCATCTTTGCGCCTTGAGGGGGGGCGCCGGCTGAGTATTCTTGCTGTTCCGGACGGCCGGATTCCGGCTGTTCCGGCGTGTGGAAGCCGATAGTCCCGGCTCAGACCAGCTTGCTGTCAAGCTGCCGCAGGACGTCCAGATATCCCATCAGATCCGAAAGTGAAATGACACCTGCAAGCCGGTTGTCCTGCACAACCATGAGCTTGCGCCGGTTCGACGCCATCACCTGATCCAGGGCCTGCGCGGCAGAAGCTTCCGGTGTTGTGCAGTCTTCCGGGCGCAGGGTTACAAACACGTCGTTGACAGTTGTGTTTGCCCAATTGTCCCGGTCGATTCCGGTTAGCACGCCGCTGTCGATATAGCCAAGAAGTGTTCCGTTCTCCTCAACGGGCACGAAGCTGACACAGCGGCCCAGCATGACCTGATCCGCAAGTTGGGACAGCGGCTGGCCGGGGCCGGTTGTGACAGGATTGCGGGACATCATCTGGGCGACGGTCCGTTATGACAGGGCGGCCTTGACGGCAAGTTGGTCCAAAATTGCGCACGACACCGTGTGCAGAAAGAAACCTGCCAGAAACAGCCAGAGGCCGGCCCAGGTTCCAGATGGGAAGAACAGCAAGACCCCCAGCCCCATGGCACCGTAAGACAGCGGGACGCCGGGCAGGCTCGCCCATCTGGTCGATCTGGCAATATCGCCTGATTTCTTCCAATGCAGGGCCCGGACAATGCGCCCGGCATCCAACGGAAAGGCTGGGAGCAGGTTGAACAGGGCAAGCAGCAGGTTGGCGGCTGCCAGGAACCCCAGCAGCGCCGTGCCTGCTCCCGTTGCGCCTGAGGCCGCGGCATATTTTGCAGAAAGCCAGAACAGGGCGCCGAGAAGAAGGCTGAACGAAATTCCTGCCAGTGCGGTACCGCACTCTGCAGCGATGCCTCTTGGTGCCTTGTGCGGATCAGAGAGTCCGCCAAAGACATACAAGGTGGACGTGGTCCACCGGCCGCCAGTGAAACGCGCCGCGGTGAGATGAGCAAATTCGTGCAGCACCAGCGAACCGATCAGCCCGATTGCCCCGGCAATACCAAAGACAATGCTTTTCTCGCCCCCCGGCCAGGGGCCGGGTGAATACTCTGCTGCATGGTGCCAGGCCAGAATGACGGAAACCGCAATCCAAGCCCGGTCCAGCCGGATCTCAAGCCCAAGCAATTTGAACAACTTGTAGGACCTTAGGAACATGGTATGGCACTTCCTTGCCCGCAGAGATCTGGCAAACCGGGAACGTGCTGCGAAGGCAGCCGCCGCCCGCGCTTACCCGGGCTTCACTTCGATTTTACGCTCGGATTGGCGTGCTTCCGCCGACTTCGGCAGGTCGACGGTCAGAACACCATTGGCATAGCCGGCGGATATATTGTCTGTATCGATGTCCTCCGGCAGCCGCATTGAGCGGTAGAAACTGCCGTACCGGCGCTCCGAATGCAGGCAGTCTTCTGTCTTTTCCTCGGTTTCCTCGTTCTTCTCACCCTTGATGACCAGGGATCCGTTGGACAGTTTGATCTCGATATCCTTCATGTCCATTCCGGGCAGCTCCGCGGAGATCGCATAGCCGCCGTCGCGTTCCACCAGATCCATCGCCGGCTTCACGGCCCAGGTCCTCAGTTTGTCCGGGTCAAAGCGGGAAAGCGGGAAACGCGCACGGGAACGGAAGGGGTCAAAGTCATCGAAGAGCTGTTCAAACTCGTCACGCAGATTTTGCAGCGGCGACCAGCTCTCCTTGCGGATCGCAGGCTGTGTTTCCTGTTTCGAGGTTTCTTCCTTTTGCGGGGTTGTCATGGTTGTCTCCTTTGCCGGAATGCGGGCAGCGCCGCGGCGTTTTGACCTTCCGCCCCGCCGGATACCGTTCCTGAGGCTTCACGCCCTGAGAGTTGTGAAACCGGCGGGCACGGGGATGCCCAAATATCGGAGATCCGGCCCAGAAGCGCATTGACGGCCATCAATGGCCCGGTGATTCAGCTATTCCAAGCGGCCGGGGCGGCGCGGAACTGCCGGAAACCAAAGCCCGGGATCTGGCCGGTTGTGAATGCCACGCTCTTTTCCGCCTCGCGTCAGGCTTTGTTCCTCAACCTTTCGGAATTCGGCACTGTGCTGGTGATGAACACGGAGCCGCTCCGTTAGCGCGATGACCAGCGGCTAACGGCCGTTGGCTTCTGGCGGAGTGCCTGTGTCCGGAGGGTTCGGCGGCCGGACCTTGCTGTCCGGGGACAGGCAGGCCTCGATTTCATGGAAGCCGAGTGTTTCCTTAGCTTCCAATTCCTGTATCAGAAGGCGGACGCCGGGCAGATGTTCATCGATAAGCTGCGTGGCCGCGGCTTCAGCGTCCTTCAGCAGTTTCATGACAGCTCTGTCCACTTGTGCAGCAGTCTCATCCGCGTGCTCACGCGGCTGAGCGATGGATTGCCCGAGGAAAGGATGGTCCTCGCTCTGGCGCAGATCCACCGGGCCGAGCTCCTCGGTCATGCCCCATCGCGCCACCATGGACCGCGCCAGCGCTGTTGCGCGCTTGATATCGTCATCGGCGCCTGAGCTCACGATGCCGGTCAGAAGTTTTTCCGCCGCGCGGCCTGCCAGCAGGATGACCAGCTGGGTGTGAAGATAGTCTTCGGGCAGGGTGTGATGCTCCTCACGGCTCAGCATATGGGTGCCGCCAAGGCTGTGGCCGCGCGGGATAATGGTGACCTTGTACAGCGGATCGGCGCCGGGCGTGAAAAAGGCGGCGGCGGTATGACCCGCTTCATGCACAGCCAGACGGTGACGCTCTCCGGGCTGCAAGGCAAGGGTTCTGACCGTTCCCATCATCACCTTGTCACGCGCCTCCTGAAGGTCCGCACCGGTGATGTCTGTGCCATGCCGACGGGCCGCGTTGATGGCGGCTTCATTCAGCAGGTTCTTCAGATCGGCGCCGGAGAACCCGGGGGTCCCCTCAGCAATAGTTGCGAGATCCTCAGGGTTGCAGAGCGGCAGGCCGCGGGCGTGAATATCGAGAATAGCGCGCCGGGCCTGCAGGCCGGGCAAGTTCAGGGTGACGTGGCGGTCAAACCGTCCAGGGCGCAGCAAGGCGGGGTCCAGAACGTCCGGACGGTTGGTTGCCGCCAGAACCACCACCGCCTCCTTGCCTTCGAAGCCGTCAAGCTCGGCCAGGATCTGGTTCAGGGTCTGCTCCCGCTCATCATGGCCGCCGCCCAGACCGGTGCCGCGGGTGCGGCCGATGCTGTCCAGCTCGTCAATGAAGATCACTGCCGGGGCAGCCTTGCGGGCTTCCTCGAACATCTTGCGCACGCGGCCGGCACCGACACCGACAAAAACTTCGATGAATTCCGACCCGGAGGTCGAAAAGAATGGCACATCCGCCTCTCCGGCGAGGGCCTTTGCCAACAGGGTTTTGCCGGTGCCCGGCGGGCCCATCAGCAATACCCCGTGCGGAACCTCCGCGCCGACTCTGCTGAACCGCTCAGGCTCGCGCAGGAACTCGACCAGCTCGGCCACTTCGCGTTTTGCCTGATCCTGCCCGGCAACATCGTCAAAGGTTGTGCGCGAACGGTTTTCGGCCGGTTTTGCAAACCTTCCGCTGAAGATCCCGCCCGGTCCCGGAGTGCCCAGACCGCCGGTGATCTGGCCGAACATCCGCCGCTGGAACCACAGGTAAACGCCGAGGATCAGAATCCAAGGCAACATGTATGCCAGAACCGAAACGCCCTGCGGGGGTCTTGCGGTGATCTCCACCCCACGGGCTTCGAGCAACGGCAGAAGTTCGGGATCACCCTGTGCCGGGATGACAGCGCGTAGCGGCGCATCTCCGTCTGACGTGCCGCCGATGATTGAGATACTGTGCTCTTCCAGCAAAACCTGGGAGACGCCGCCGCCCCGGATTCTCTCTTTCATGTCGCTATAGGGAATAGACTGAACACCTGCCCCGGAATTGGCCATTGCCCAGAGCATCAGGAAGCCGAATACGGCGGACCAGATCAGCGCCTGCACCAAAGGGGAGGGCCCCGGCGGTTTGTCATCGTCCGGCTTGTTTTCGCGGTTATTTTCCATTCCACCACCACGTGCATTCTGGTTTTCAGACTAGGGCGGCAATCCCGTCGCGCCATGTCAATCGCGGTCTGCCTGGGTTTTTCTAACATTTCGGGCCATTTTCCTGCCGCCGGACAGGCGGCGCACCGCATCAGCAAGCAGTGGCGCGATGCGGATCCCATTCGTTTCATGCGGAATGCTGTCGGTAGAGATGATCCTGCGGGCACCGGCGGCCTGAATGTCCGCCAAAGCACCTTCGGCAAAAACCGCGTGGATCACGATGCAGACAGGCGGGCTGGCTCCTGCCTGCCTCAGGCGTTCAATGGTTTTGACCATCGTGCGGCCGGAGGAGGCGATGTCATCCAGAATGACAGGTGTTCCGGCACTGAGAGCAGCCGCGGCAGGAGGGCTGATTTCCACGCAACGGTCGCCGCTGCGGTGTTTGCCAAGCACTTCGAAATCGCAGCCGGCCTGCGCTGCGACACGGGCGACCCATTGCCGGCTTTCCTCGTCCGGGCCGGTCAGGATCGGATCGGCGACGCTACGGGTGATCCATTCGGCCAGCGCCGGGGCCGTTTCCACCCGCCGCGCAGGAATTGAATACAGGGAGTCCAGATCGGGTATCCGGTGCAGATGCGGGTCCGCGGTGGCCAGCCAATCAAAACTCTCTGCAAGGCAGGCGGCGAACAGCGGCGCGCTGACGGCCTGGCCTGCCGAAAACCTCCTGTCCTGGCGCATATAGGCGAGATAGGGCGCAATCAGCCCGGTGCTGGCTGCGCCCAGCTCCCGCGCAGTGGCAGCCGCAAAGCGCAGCGGCAGCATGTGCCTGTCGGGGTCGCGCAGCGTGCAGAGTACGGCCAGATCGCAATCTGTGACATCGCCGCTCAGGGTGATCAGGCTTTCCCCGTCGGGAAAGTGCCGCCAGCCGATGGGAACAATACGGGCGCCGATCAGCGGCGCCAGCTGCAACGCCATCGGCAGCATGTCCGGGAAGGGTGCGAGAACCTGTGTCATGACGGATCCGAAATACTGAACGGCCCGGGCTGGCGGGCTGCGTAGTCCTGCGCGTAGGACAGTTCCCCGGGGGTTTCCGCGTGGATTTCAAACAAGGGCTCCCCGCGATGCACCTGATTGCCGGGGCGGGTCATCAGAAAGACCCCAGCGCGCGCGCGCTGGGGCGCGCCGGCCAGCTTGGCGATCCGGGCGATAAGGCGGTTGTCGATGGCAGTGACAGTTCCGCCGTGCGCCGCAGTGACCAGCACCCGGTGCGCGGCGGGTTCCGGTTCAGTAAACCCGCCCTGCGCTTCGCAGATGGCCAGAAACCGCTGTTCGGCATCGCCGCTGTCCAGCAGTTCCGCAGCCCAAGCAGGACCGGAGCCCGCTGCTCCGCCGAGGTCAAGCAGCTTTCCGGCGAGAGTCAGTGCGCGCTGGCGCAGGTCCTGCGGCGCATCCGGCGCGCGGCGCAGCACTTTCAGCACATCCGCCGCTTCCAGCGCCGGGCCGATACCGCAGCCGACCGGCTGGCTGCCATCGCTGATATGGACCGTCAGCTCCAGCCCGACCGCCTCGGCCACTGCCTGCAGGCGTGCGGAAAGGGAAGCTGCTGCGGCCTGCGAGCGGACCTTGGCCGTTGGCCCTGCGGGAATGTCGATGAGCACCCGGCCGGCCCCGGCCGCGGCTTTCTTGGACAGGACACTGGCGGCAAGCTGGCCATCGCTGTCGAAATCCAGCGGACGTTCGATGCGGATCATCACGTCGTCCGCCGGGCTGAGCTGCAGCCCGCCGCCCCAGACAATGCAGCCTCCCTGGGCCTCCACCACCCGGCGCATGGCGGTGAGGTCCAGCCCGACCGGAGCCATGACAGCCATAACATCGGCGGTTCCGGCCGGTGAGGTGATGGCGCGGCTCGATGTTTTCGGAATGGTGTGACCCGCTGCGGCCGCGATTGCCACCACGATAGGGCTGGTCCGGTTGCCGGGAAGCCCGCCGACGCAATGCTTGTCCAGCACCAGCTTCTTGCCCCAGCTGAGATTTCTTCCTGCGGCCCGCATCGCCTTCGTCAATGCAATGGTTTCTGCAGTATCCAGCCGGTCGCCGGCACAGGCCGTCACAAAGGCGGCAAGGTTAAGGTCGGACAACCTGCGGGCCAGTGCATCCTCTATGATGGTGTCGAACTGTGGTTGCGCCAGCGGTTCTCCATAGACTTTTGCGCGTATGAATGGCGCCGCGGCGGGCGGTTCCGGGTGCGACAGCCGCCCCCTTGCGCCCGGTGCAGGCTGCAAGGCTTGCCATGCCGCATCGGACAGCGCCGCCGCATCAGGCGGCAGCCAGCCGCCGCCGGTGACTACATTCAGGGTTGCAATTACCCATTTGCGGCCGCAGTCGATCCGCACCCGTGTCAGCGCGCGGAACCCTTCTGCCTGGCTGACGTGGCAATCGGCATGCATATAAACAACCGGGTCGCTGTAAGTGTCGATCCCCGCCGGTATCAGCCGCAGCCTGTGGTCACGGGTCTTCATAGCGGGTACTCCTGCACTGCGAGCGGCATATATGCTTTGTTACGTGCTGCCATTGGACCTCCTGTTGTCTTACGGGGCCGTTCACCGGCCGTCCTTCATCAGGAGGATAGCGCAAGGCCGCCTACCCGGACTGACCCGGATCAAGACAGGGCCCCTGTTCAAGTCTTTTGCCCCCGGCGTCACGGCACCGATTGATCTGCGACAGTCCGGTTTCGACGCCGGCCAGTAGTCTGACCGGAAGAGACAAATGCCGGGAGCGTCCTGGCATTCCATCAGTCGGGAGGTGCCGGATGGAGCGGGATACAGGAACTTGCGAGACCCTGATTGCAGCGAGATCGCATGATCTTGCGATTTCCGCGATCAAGGAGATGTCGATCCGCAGCGCCAAAGTGCCTGGGGCAGCATCCCTGGCCTGGGGGCTTCCCTCGTTCCGGACACCGGCCCCCATCCGGGCGGCTGTGGCCCGGGCGCTGGACGCAGATCCGGAACTTGGATTGTATACGCTGCCGGGCGGCCTGCCAGAACTGTGCAGCGCTGCGGCTGCCGAATTCGAACGCCAGACCGGCTT
>CAJXHQ010000155.1 GCA_913054485.1 uncultured Paracoccaceae bacterium | reverse complement strand
AGAAATAGCTGCCCATGCCGCATCCGGCATAGACACCGATCTTGCCGTCCAGGCTCTCTGGCGGGCGGGCGGCGTTTTCCATCGCCTCCCAGGCCACTTCCAGGAACTTGCGATGCTGCGGGTCAAGGATCGCGGCTTCTTTAGGGGAAAAACCGAAAAAGTCTGCGTCGAATTCGTCAAACCCCTGCAGGCGGGCAGCGGCGGGCACGTAGTTGGGATCAGCCAGTGTTCCGGCGCTCTCGCCTGCGGCCAGCAGAGCCGTTTCGTCCTGCACCTCGATGGATTCCACGCCGTTCTTGAGATTATCCCAGAACTCGGCGGCATTGCCTGCGCCGGGTACCGTCACCGACAGCCCTACAATCGCTATGTCGCCAGCCGTTACGGCCGTATTGCCCTGATCACCCATTTTCCGCCTTCATGTGTTCACGTCCCGCCGCGTCTGCCTGCCGGAATTCTCCGCACGAGTGCCCGGATCCGGCCCGCCTAATCAGGGTTTTGATACAAGCCGGACAGGCGCAAATGTCCTGAGAAAACCCCCAAACCCAATAGTTTCAGGCGAGAAACAAGTGCGGTTTTTGCGGTACGGGTAAGGTGGACTTATGTCAGAATGTGCCCAAAAAAGGAAAAAATCGATGCGCGGCTACATGAGCGGCCCCGCCCGGCGGGTCTGGCCATCCAATGCCTGGGTGCCGCCAAACAAGGTAGGTTTCGGGCGGCTGAGGCTGCCGTATTTCAGCCGCTCCGCATGGCCGAGGACAGCCCCGGCGCACATCCAGGTGAACGGAATAAGCGTGGCGTTTATCAGCATGTCCACCATGGTGGCCGCCAGGATCAGCGCCACGGGCGCGGCAAATCGCGACACCGCCCCTCCCGGCTGTTTGCGGGCCTGGGCGGCCAGCAGGGCAAGCGGCGCGGTCAGCAGCCCCATCTCGGCCACATAGCCCAGCCAGCCGTAGGTGCCGAACGTGATGATCCAATACCCGTCCGGAACCGAGATCCTCTCTCCCGAATCATGGTCCCAGACCAGCCAGCGCCCCCAGCCGCCCCAGCCCAGCCAGGGCCGTTCCGCCGCCCGTTCCAGAAGAAGCTGTTCGTTTTCGAAACGGTACGCCAGAGAGCGGGCCCGGTCGGGGCTGATCTGTTCGGCCAATGAAACCAGCGCCTCTGTCGGGATCAGGCCGAGGTTGCGAAGGGCGGGGAAACAGAAGGCAACCACGGCCAGAAGCAGAGCGGCCCGCAATTGCAGCCGCATCGGGGTCAGCGCCACCAGCGGGGTGAACGCCAGCCCGTAGAGCAGCGAGGCGAGGCTCTTGCACAGGACAAGCACCGCGAACAGATAGACCGTGGCCATGGCGAAACGGATCCTGTCAGGGCCTTTGGCGGCTTTCGCCAATGCCGCAGCCGCAAGAACGGCGGTCATCGTGAAGAATGCCAGCCACAGCCCGTGCGGCAGAAAGACGATCGGACGGTAACCGCCGTTGCGGATCATCTGGCTCAGGCTGTGCTGGAAGAACCCGTAGACCCAGATATTGACCTTCGGCCCGATCATGATCTCCAGCAGCGCGGGCAGGGAGTATGCGAGGGCTGACGCCGCCAGTGCCACCAGGATGGCGCGCAGGCCGGCATCGGTCGACAGGTAGCGCCGGGCCAGGAAAAACGGCAGCAGTACGATGAGCTGATTCGACACCACCGATGCAATATCAATCCAGCGCAATCCCGGCTTGGCGCCTGTAATCACCCGCATCGACTCTGATTGTCCGAGGCCGAGAAACAATACCGGATCGCGGTTGGTAAGCACGGTTGGAATCACGCCCGCTACAAACAGCACAATCAGGACTTTGATGGCCGGGTGCGAGGGCCAGACCGGCACTGGTTTCCTGGCAACCAGAACGCAGGCCAGAAATGCTGCAAGTGACGGAATTGTATACTTATTCATGTCCGGAACAAGCGGCAGATCAAATTCGGCCAGAGGGGGCAGCAACAGGTACCCGGCCAAGAGCGACCACAGGATTGCGCGCTCTACCGGCAATTTCCGGAACAGCAGCAGGCACATCGCCGGCCAGAGAAGCAAAGCGAGATAGGCAATGGCGTTTGGCATGGGTCGCGGCGCAACTTACTCTGTTGATCAGATTGGAAGTTTATCGGTACAGGGGGGTGAAGTCCCGGCCGAAGTGAAACCTCTGCACCGGCCATGGCATCGATACAACGCTGCCGCGCCCCAGGGACTTTGCGGGGCCGCAGCGGGCCGGGCAGGGGACAATAGTCAAACGGAGGCGTGCGGATGGAATTCAGGTTCCGCGGTGAAACGGTTTCAGTGAACGTGCCGACACGGGCGGATCTGGATCGCGTGCTGCGCAAGCGGTTTGCGGCCGGGGAGGGGTTTGCCCTGGCAACCGTGAACCTCGACCACCTGGTCAAACTGCCGGCATCAGAGGCTTTCCTGTCCGCCTACCTGCAACAGGATCTGGTGGTGGCGGACGGCCGCCCGGTTGTGTGGCTCTCCCGTATTGCCCGCCGCCCGGTGGAGCTGATGCCGGGCTCGGATCTCGTCATGCCGCTGTGCCGCTTGGCTGCGGAGCTGGATATTCCTGTCGCAATGGTTGGCAGCAGCCCGCAGGCCCTGAAAGATGCGCAAGAGGTGATCAGCGCACAAGCGCCAGGTGTCCGCTTCGGGCTGATCCATGCGCCGCCGCATGGGTTTGATCCGGAAGGGGACGCCGCAGACGCCATATTCGGCCGGCTGGCCGCGCTCGGACCTTGCCTGTGTTTCATTGCGCTGGGCGCCCCCAAGCAGGAAGTTTTTGCAGGCCGCGGCCGGCGGCTGGCTCCGCAGGCCGGGTTTGCATCGGTCGGCGCCGGGCTGGACTTCCTTGGCAATCACCAGCGCCGGGCGCCGCGGTGGATGCGGGCCTTGGCGCTGGAGTGGCTGTGGCGGGCGATGCTCAGCCCGATGCGTCTGGTGCCGCGGTATCTGGCCTGTTTTGCGATACTGCCCAGGCAGCTGCGCGCGGCAATGCGCCTGCGGCACAGCGGGCCCGGCTGAGCGCTACTTATACTCGATCAGACCGCGTCTCTGCCCGCTCCAGCGGCGCAGGCGGAATTCAACCGCTCCCAGCGCTTCGGGGAATTTGCCCAGAACCTGGAACAAGGCTGTTTCCCAGCCTTGCTGCCGCGACAGCCGGACAGCCTGTGCCGGATAGGCTAGGATCAGCAGCCCGGCCAGGGGCGTTACCAGCAGTCCCAGCAGGATCAGAAACGGCAGCGCTGCGCCCCAGATCAAGGCCCGCCGTGTCTCGCGTACCCAATGAGCTTCCGGCCCCTTGCCGTGCAGGGCTGCGCCTTCGGCAAATGCATGCCCCGCCCGCCTGCTGCGGGCCCACCATTGCCCAAAATGCGTCATCCTGGCGTCATGCAGTGTCATTTCCTGATCCAGCCGCCAGATCTGCCAGCCCGCCCGGCGCAGCCGGAGGCAGAGCTCCGGCTCCTCGCCCGCAATCAGATCCTCCCGGTAGCCGCCTGCGGCCCGCAGCGGGGCAACCCGTATCAGCGCATCGCCGCCGCAGGCTGCGGCTTGCCCCTGCGGGGTATCCCATTCGCGATCGCACAGCCGGTTGTAAACCGAGGCCTCGGGGTGTTCTTCGCGCCGCCGCCCGCAGGCAACGGCGGCCTCGGGCTGCGCGGCGAGGAAGGCCGCCGCTGTCGCGATCCACTCCGGCTGTACGGTGCAGTCGCCGTCCGCGAACTGCACCATTTCAGTGCCGGCCCCGATCGCGGCCAGCCCGGCGTTGCGGGCCCGTGCGGCAGTGAAAGGCTGCGACATGTCAAGCCTCACAACAATGGCCCCCAAGGCTTCAGCCATCTCCGCACTATCGTCCGCAGAGCCGCTGTCCACATAGACAACCCGCCGGACCTGGCCCTGCAGCGAGGCAATGCAGGCTTTCAGCCGGGCGCCTTCATTGCGGCCGATAACAACTGCTTCAATTGGTTCAATGCTGCACATATGCTGCGGATCATGCCTCTTTCGGGACACACTATGCGCCGCCGGCTGCAGGGTGCAACCCTATGCGCCTCCCTCTTTTCTGCAAATACTCCGGGGGCGCCGCCCCGCAGGGGCCCTGCCCCCTGCAGCGGCCTCTTTGCGGCCCCGGCAAGGGGCGGGACCGTATGCGCTTGCGGTGCTAATAGTCGCGCTGGAAGAATACCCCGAGGCCGGTTTCCCCCTGGCCATCCACGGTGCCTTTGACGGTCACGCTGTCGGTCACGTCGAGGTTGATGTTCAGCTCGCTGTCGCCGCGGGTGTTGACGTTGAAATCGGTGTAGACATTGTCCGAGACATAGCCGCCGATGCCCAGCAGCCCGGCGCCGCTGTTGTCGGCGCCAAGGTCCAGCCGCTCCGCACCCAGCCCGTCGCGCACCTTACCCTCGGTGCGGCCTCCGCGCCCGCTGAGCGTGGCGACGGAGCCTGCCAGCCGCGCCAGGGCCAGCGGCGACAAGTCCTGGATATTGTCGCCGAACAAGAGAAGCGCCAGCGCCTCCTCGCTGGGACGCGACGGATCCGAGGTAACCTTGATGACCGGCGCATCGATCTGTCCCGAGACTTCCAGCGTCGCGGTGCCTTCGGCAGTCGAGGTGGTGGAGCGGAAGTCGAGATAGGGTTTCAGGTTGCCCTGCAGAGTAATCTGCCCATCCGACAGGTCCAGCCGCCGGCCGAGGATATCGAAGGTGCCGCGGATCAGCGAGATCTGCCCGGAGGGGGCCAGTCTGGCGGTGGTGCCGCGCACTTCAATTTCGCCGCCCAGCTCGGCGTTCAGGCCGCGCCCGCGGGCAAAGATCCGGTTCGGGGCGCTGACCAGCACATCCAGCCCGATCACCGGCCCGCGGCCGCCGCCCGCACGTTCGGTCAGCCCGGCGCGTTTGCGGGTGGCCAGCCGGGCGGCGCTTTCGTTCAGGTGGCGGATTGGCGGGATCGACGCAGCCGAGACCGAGCCGCCGGCCGCTTCCACGTTGATATTGGTCTCGCCCACGTCGATGCGGCCGGTCAGCTGCCCGTCGCCTGCAAGCGGGCCCGCATAGGTCAGCGCACCGTTCAGAATGGTCTCGTATGACAGCTTGTCGGTCAGCACCACGCCGGTCAGTGTGGTCTGCACGCTGCCGTCGAAGGGCGCGGTCAGGGCCACCGGTCCGCTGACCTGCACGGTGCCGCCATCAGCCGGGCGGGCGGAGATATCGATCTGGGCCTGGCCTCCGTCCAGCCGCACCGCACCGCCGATGTCATTGATCCGCAGCAGCGCGGCCGGCACTGCTACTGAAGTGCCGGAGGTGGTGATACTGCCGCTCAGCGCCTCAATGCCGGGCTGGCCTTTCAGCGCGATGTCGAACTTGGCCGCTCCGTTCACCGAATTGGGGCGGATGAAGAAATTCGCAGCGTCCAGCCGCAATTGCCCAGTGGCGCGCAGATCGGCACTGGCCTCGGTTTCGTCCCAGGAGCCGGCAACATCCGCAGTGATCCCGGCGGGGCCTTTGGCGGCGGCCTCCACCTGCCACAGCCCGTCGCGGCGCGAGGCGCGCCCGCCGGCGGTCAGCTTGCCGGCAATCTCGGGCACGAAACGCTCGATCTGGTCCAGCGTGGCATCAAAGGAGAAATCGGCATTGCCGTCAAAGTCGGTCTTCCCGTCAAGCGCGGCAAAAGAGGAATGCGGCCCCTGCAGCCGCAGGGTGCCGCTGAGCGTGCTGTCCTGCCGCGTCACATCGCCTTTGATGCTGAGCGGGCCGGGGTTCTGCGGTACCACAACCGCGAGATCTGCCAGCCCGGCCTCAAATGTCAGCGCGCCGGTACGGCTGTCCAGCCGGCCCGAGGCCCGGGCGCTGAGCGCCTCGCCGTCCAGTGCGAACCGGTCGATGCGGATGCCATCGGTGCCGCGCCCGGCCTTGAAATCCAGCACGGTCTGCCCGGCTATAAGCCCGTCCACCTGGGTGATGCCGCTGGTCAGATCCTCCGCGGAAAGGGCAACGGTTGCATCAAATGTGCCCGCCAGCGGTGCTGCAAAGCCAGCCGCCGAGATCCGCGCCGCACCGCCAATCTCGCGGCCCGCAAGGCCGGAGAAGCGGGACAGGTCCTCTGCTGCGGCTTCCACATCGGCGCTGATCTTCAACCCGCTGTCCAGACCGTCGATCTCGACCCAGCCGGCGGCGGAGTAATCGCTGCCATCGATCTCCAGATCGCTGATCCGGAAGGCATCTGCGCCGGTCTTGCCCACATGGGCGGACAGCCGCAGATCCCGCCCGGCAGCCTGCGCCAGCGCCGGATCCTGCAGGTCCAGCCCGGTGATACGGGCAGTGATATCGCCCTCCAGTGTCAGTGCGGGGGCCTGTTCCACGGTGCCTTCGGCGATGAATTCGGCCAGTTCCAGCGACACCTCCGGCTGGGTAAGGCCGGCGAGCTTGCCACGGACCATCCAGCCGGTGCCTTCGCTCTTGCTGGCGATGATGTCCAGGCCTGCCAGCGTGGTATCCGCACCCGGGATGGGCAGGATCACCGCGGCAGAGCCGTCGGGCGGGGTGATGGCTGCGCGCAGATTGGCAGTGTCCAGCCCGCCGCCCGGCGCCAGGGACAGCGCCCCGGTCACGCTGAGCGCCTGGGTGCGCAGCGCCATACTGTCCAGCCTCAGCCGCCCTTCCGGCCCGCTGAGGCCGCGCGCCGTCAGCCGCATGCCGGGTCCGAAGAAGGGCCGGTAGTCGGGCAGCATCAGCGGTGAAATATCGCCGCCGAGATCGGCCGAGAAACCGATGGGGGCAGGCGTATCAGGGTCCGCTTGCGGTTGTGCGGCCAGCACCACCTGACCGGTCAGCCGCTCGCTTCCATTGGTCGCCAGCCGGATATCGGCGGCGAAGTCCGAGACCGGGCCGGTGCCCTGGGCCGCAAACTGCACTGTCGGGCGGCCCGGCAGGTTCAGCGCGGTGGACAACAGCCCGTCAGCGGATTCGCTCAGCCGCATGTCCAGCGTGATCTGGCTGGTCTCATTGGCAAACCCCGCCTGCATTTGCAGCGTATCCCCGGGCCGGTCCAGCCGGGCCGCCTGCAACCGGCTGTCCAGCGTGCCTCCGGCCAGCGTCAGCGCGCCCTCAAGTGACAGCGCCGCTTCGGTGCCCGCCAGATCCGCACCCAGCTCGATCCGGTCGGCGCGATGCCGGA
>CAJXHQ010000154.1 GCA_913054485.1 uncultured Paracoccaceae bacterium | reverse complement strand
GGGCTGACCGACCACGAGGTGACGGTGTTGCCCGGATCCATCTCCACCTGCGGTACCGAGGCCAGCCCGTCCGCGCCGTTGCGCTCGGCAATGGGGATGAACTGCATGAAGTCGATGCCGCGGCTTTTGAGGAACTGATAGACCTCCTTGCCCTTGCCGCCATTGGCGCGCTGTACCACGGTGAGCGCGTTGTATTCCACGCCGTGGCGCTGCAGCACCTCCAGCCCGCGCATCACGTCGTCAAAGGTGGGCTGATCAGCGCGGGTGCGGCGGTAGCGGTCGTGGACCTTCTTGGGGCCGTCGATGCTGATGCCGACCAGAAAACCGTTGTCGTGCAGGAAGCTGCCCCAGGTGTCATCCAGCAGGATGCCATTGGTTTGCAGCGCGTTGGAGACATTCATGCCCGCTGGCAGGTATTTCTGCTGCAGCTCCACGATATGGCGGAAGTAATCGACGCCCAGCATCGTCGGCTCGCCGCCCTGCCAGGCAAAATGCGCCTCGGGCATGCCTGCCTCGGCAGAGGCTTCGATCAGCTGGCGGATATAGCTTTCCAGCACGTCATCAGACATGCGGAACTTCTTCTCATCAGGGAATTGCTTTTCCTTTTCAAGGTAATAGCAGTAGGCGCAATCAATATTGCAGCGCGGACCAATGGGTTTGGTCATCACGTTGAAGGGCTTGGGGTGGGTCATCTTTGATCCGCTGCCTGGGGTGTCGCGCGTCCCTGGGGCTGCGCAAACAAACCAGAAGCGGGCAGGGGCGTCAATCGCAGACGCCCCTTAACCTGTTCAGAGTTTCACAGGCAGGCCGCTGTCCAGCGAGGCCTGCGCCGCATCGGCCAGCATCTGTGCCCGCAGCCCGTCGGTGATCGAAGGCGAGGGGGCTGTGCCAGCAGAGACAGCTTCCACAAAATGCTGCATCTCGCGGGCATAAGCTGCTTCATAGCGTTCGAGGAAGAAATGCTGCGCCGGGGCGGCGGTGAAACCGCCGGCAGTTGCGGATTCAACGGTGTTTTCCAGCTGGTTGGCAGCGCGCAGCATGCCTTTTTCACCGTGCACTTCGACGCGCTGATCATAGCCATAAACAGCCCGGCGCGAGCAGGAGATCTGGCAGATCTTGCCGCTGGCCGTGGTCAGCGTGACGGCAGCCGTATCGACATCGCCTGCCTTGCCGATCTCGGGATCCACAAGGGAGGATCCGACGGCGAAAACCTGCACAGGTTCCTCGCCCAGAAGGAAGCGCGCCATGTCCAGATCGTGGATCATCATGTCGCGGAACAGCCCGCCGGACTGGCCGATATAGCTCAGCGGCGGCGGGGAGGGGTCGCGGGACTGGATGGTGATGATCTCGGCCTGGCCGATCTCTCCGCCGGCCAGCCGGGACTGAAGGTTGGCGAAACTCGGGTCGAACCGGCGGTTGAAGGCGGTGAGGAAAGGCACATCTGCACCTTCCACGGCCTTGATGCAGTCGCGGATGCGGTCCGCAGACATATCCACCGGCTTTTCGCAGAAAATCGCCTTACCGCCAGCGGCGGCGGCATGGATCAGGTCGTAGTGGGTATCGGTCGGCGTGCCGATCACCACCGCGTCCACGTCATCGGCAGCCATGATGGCGTCGATGCTGCGGACCTCTGCGCCATGCGCCTCGGCCAGTGCGTTGGCCGGCGCCTCAAAGGCGTCTGCAACGGCCACAAGGCGCGCGTTTTCCATGTAGCGGATGGCGCGGGCGTGGACCTGACCGATCCGCCCGCAGCCCAAGATGGCAATATTCAACATGTCACTCGTCTTTCTTCATTGGCGCTCAGCCGGGCATTTTGCCCATGGTGCGCAGCACTGCACGGGTGGCTTCTGACAGCGGGTCGATCACCTCTTTCAGGATCTCGTTGCGGTCGAAGCGCGACGCATCGCGGGTCACGGCCTGGCGCAGCACCGCGCCAAAGGCCATGCGCAGCTCGGTGCCGATATTGTACTTCGAGATCGCCGAGGTTTCGGCCAGCAACTTGCGCTGCTCTGCCGGAACGCCGGATCCGCCGTGGATCACCATTGGCACGTCTGTCACGGCCTCGATGGCGCGGATGCGGTCCACATCCAGGCCCCTGCCGGCGTCCTGCTGCAGATGCACGTTGCCGACCGAGACCGCCATGGCATCCACACCGGTTTCCCGGGCAAAGCGCGCGGCCTCTTCCGGGTCGGTGCCATTGCTGGCCTCGCCGCCGTCATAACCGACAAAACCGATCTCACCTTCGCAAGAAACGCCGGCTTTATGGGCCATTTGCACAATTTCTGCCGTTTCTGCGATGTTTTCCGCAATAGGTTTGCGCGACCCATCAAACATCACAGAGGTGAATCCGCAGTCGATTGCGATGCGGCAGTCCTCGGCGGAATAGCCGTGATCGAGATGCGCCACCACCGGAACCGTGGCCTGTTCGGCCAGGGTGCGGAACATGGTGCCCAGCACCGGCAGGGGTGTATGCGCCCGGCAGCCGGGGCCGGCCTGCAGGATCAGCGGGCGGTTTTCAGCCTCTGCCGCCTGCACATAGGCCATCATGTCCTCCCAGCCCAGCGTCACCACGCCGGCAACGGCATAACCGTTGCGCAGCGCGGGCTGGAGGACGTCAGAAAGGGTCGCCAGAGTCATTTGAACTTGGCCACCATGTCTTTGATGCCCGGAATGGTCTCGACCTGGTATTCATGCGTCGGCTGGAAGAACTGCTTCAGGCTGCGCTGGGACAGGCCGCCGAGGATGGTGAAATAGTACATTTCATAGCCCGGCAGCGCGGCGCAGGGGTGGTAGCCCTTGTCGATGCAGATCGTGGAGCCATCGACGATGTGATAGGCATCGCCCGGTTCATTGTCGACGCGCTGCAGCATCTGCAGGCCGGAGCCGTGGTTCGGCTTGAAGCGGAAGTTGTAGGTTTCGTCGTGGCGGGTTTCATCCGGCAGGCGGTCGGTGTCATGCTTGTGGCTGGGGAAGCCAGACCAGCCGCCGGCACCCACGGTGAACAGCTCGGACACCAGCAGGCGGCCGACTTTATCGTGCTGCTTCTGGCCGAGGATATGCTTGATTTTACGGTGAGTTTTCGTGTCATCCGAGCCGTATTGCACCAGATCAATGCCATCGCCGCGCACGTCGAAGGGCTCCAGAACCTTCTCGTATTTGGCACCGGCCACAAAGACTTCGGCCTCATCCGACAGGCAAACCATCTGCGCCTTGGCGCCCGACGGAACGTAGGCACCTTCCGGCTCACCGCCCCAGACATCGACACGGCGGTTGCCGAGGGCGGCGAAAGCCACGCCTTCCACATCCACGTCGATGGTGCCGGTTGCGGGAACGATGCAGGTTTCATAACCTGGCACCTGGTATTCGAATGCCTCGCCCTTCTTCAGCTTGACGATATTGAAATAGTTCAGCGGAACCAGGCTGTCTTCCACATCGACGATGGGCTTGTTCTGGTTGTCAAACGGGGCGTAAGGCATGGGATTTATCCTTCTGTCCCGGACGGGCCGGGATGATTGGCAAGAAACTCGTCGAGTTCGGCAGGTGTTGGGCTGGCAGGCGCGCAGGCGACGCGGCTCACCACGATAGAGGCACAGGCAGAGCCGCGCAGAACAGCGTCTTTCAGGCCATAGCCAGCGGCCAGCGCGGTGATGAAACCGCCCAGGAAACTGTCGCCGGCCCCTGTTGGTTTCAGCGCGTCGACCTTGTAGATGCCGGTGCGGAATTCTTCGTCTGGCGTGATGGTGATCGCGCCCTCATGGCCCATCTTGTAGACCACAATTCTGGCGGTGGATTTCGCCAATTCCCGTGCTTTATCAAGGCCTTTATCGTAGTCGCCGGCCATGAAGCCAAATTCCACATCGTTGCCGATGATGATGTCGCACATGGCGCCGGCCCGCGAATATGTCTCCGCTGCGACCTCGGCCGAGGGCCAGGAATAGGGGCGGTAATCGACGTCAAAGATCAGCGGCAGGCCTGCCTCTTTGGCTTTGTCAAACGCCAGGAAAGCGGCCGAGCGCGAGGGTTCCGCCGCAAAGACGGTGCCGGTGGTGATGAGTGCTGCGTATTGGCTGAAGTCAACTTCGGCCACATCTGCTTCGGTCATCACAAAGTCGGCGGCCTCGTTGCGGTAGATCACCGCCTGAGTGTCCTCGCCATTGGTGTCAACCACGGCAAGCGAGTTGCGCGCCTCGCCGCCCACGGTTTTCACGTGGGATTTGCCGATGCCGTAGTTGTCCAGCTGCTGCAGGCAGAAGCGGCCTACCGCATCGTCCGAAACCGAGGTCACAAGTGCCGCCTTGCCGCCGTGCTTGACGATGCCGGCCGCGATATTGGCGGAGGAGCCGCCGAGGCAGGCATAAAAGTTGCCTGCCTGCTCGATCGGGGTGCCGGGGGGATCCGCATAGAGATCCATCCCGGCGCGGCCGATGACGACGAAGTTCTTGGCCTTGAGGCTTTCGAGAAGATCCACCTCAGACCCCTTTGCGCTGTTTGGAGCGGGAGGATTCCCAATCAATATGGGCCTCGCGCACCTTTTCGTTCTCGGTGATATGCGGCGTGCCCACTTCCCACCAGGCGTGGCCTTCGGCGGTCCAGCCCTCATAAGGGTCGACCTGCATGCAGATCACGTAAGTTTTGTCAGCGGCCTTGGCGCGCTTGAACGCCTCGCCCAGCTCTGCCGGGTTGGCGACGGTTTCCGCGATGGCACCCATCGAACGCGCGTGTGCTTCAAAGTCCACCGCGAAGGGTTCCGGCACGGCCGGGCAATCGGCGATGAGGTTGTTGAAGCTCTCGTTGCCTGTGTTGTTCTGCAGTTTGTTGATCACCGCAAAACCGCCATTGTCCAGCACCAGTACGATCATCTTCTTCTGGCTCAGCACCGAGGAGTAGATGTCCGAGTTCATCAGCATGTAGGAGCCGTCGCCGGTGAAGACGATGGTGTCCTGATCCTGTTCGCTTTCGGCCTGGGCGATACGCGCACCCCAACCGCCTGCGATCTCGTAACCCATGCAGGAGAAACCGAATTCCACGTCCACGGTGCCCTCTTTCAGGGTCCGCCAGTTGGCAGTCACCTCAGCAGGCAGGCCGCCCGCAGCCGCCACAACGCGGTCAGCGGGGTCGCAGAGTTCATTCACAACGCCAATCGCCTGCGCGTAGGAATTCGGGCGGTTACCGTGGGCGACGTTCTCGGCCACATATGCGTCCCATGCCTTACGCTCGGTCTGGGCAAATTCGGTCCAGCTGGCCGGGGTGTTGTAACCTTCGGTTGCAGCGTCCAGAGCGGAGAGGCTCAGCTTGGCATCGCCCACAACCGGGGCTGACTGGTGCTTGCCAGCGTCATGGCGGCCGACGTTCAGGGCGACGATCTTGGCGGCCTTGTCGAACGCAGTCCACGACCCGGTGGTGAAGTCTTGAAGGCGGGTTCCGACGGCCAGAATCACGTCGGCCTTTTCGGCAACGTTATTGGCCGAGTTCGACCCCGTCACACCAATCGGCCCGATGTTCAGCGCATAGTCATTGGTGAAGTTGGCGCGACCAGCAATGGTTTCTACGATGGGGATGCCACGGGCCTCGGCGAACTTGGTCAGCTCGGCGACAGCGCCGGAATACTGCACGCCGCCGCCTGCGATGATCATCGGGCGTTCGGCGCCGGCCAGGATCGCGGCGGCATCGGCCACTTCGGCCACATCGGGGGCTTGGCGGCGGATGCGGTGGACTTTGCGGTCGAACATCACCGCCGGGTAGTCATAGGTCCAGCCCTGAACATCCTGCGGCAGGCCCAGGAAGGCGGGGCCGCAATCGGCCGGGTCCAGCATGGTGGCCAGCGCGTTGGGCAGCGACTGGATGATCTGCGCGGGATGCGTGATGCGGTCCCAGTAGCGGGTGACCGGCTTGAACGCGTCATTGACGCCGAAGGTCGGGTCGCTGAAGTTTTCCATCTGCTGAAGAACCGGGTCGGGCAGGCGGGTCATGAAGGCGTCGCCGCACAGCAGGAACATCGGCAGGCGGTTGGCATGGGCCAGTGCTGCGGATGTCACCAGGTTCGAAGTGCCGGGACCAGCCGAGGCGGTGCAGAACATGATCCGCTGGCGCAGGTGGTACTTCGCATAGGCCGCGGCTGCGAATCCCATCGACTGCTCGTTCTGGCCGCGGTACAGCGGCAGCTCTTCGCGATGATCATGCAGCGCTTCGCCCAGGCAGGACACGTTGCCGTGGCCAAAGATACCAAAACCACCGCCGAAGACGCGCTGCTCTTCGCCATTGATTTCAATATATTGGTTCGCCATCCAGCGGATGATGGCCTGTGCGGTCGTCAGGCGGACAGTGTCATCCGCTGCGGAAATATGAGTGGTCTGGTTCATGGATTTTTCCCTCATCCGTCGATTCAACTTGACGGTATGCCGGGTATGAAGATACGTTTTTTGAAACCGGTTGCAATATTTTTTTCGAACAGTGCTGGAGAAGAGGGACCATGTCGGAGATCGGTATCGGCATCATGGGCGGCGGCTATATGGGTAAGGCCCATGCGGTGGCCATGTCTGCGGTTGGGGCTGTGTTCAACACGGCCCTGCGTCCGCGTTTGGAAATGGTCTGTGCAACCAGCCCTGAGTCGGCAGAACGCTACCGGGTTGCATACGGCTTTCAACGCGCAACTGATGATTGGCGCGCGCTGGTCGAAGACCCGCGGGTAGAGGCCATCGTGATCGCCTCGCCCCAGGCGACTCACCGGGATGTGGCTGAGGCCGCGTTCAAGCTGGGCAAGCCGGTGTTCTGCGAAAAACCGCTGGGCGCCTCGCTTGAGGACAGCCGCGCGATGGTGGCCGCAGCCGAAGCATCAGGCTGCATCAACATGACCGGCTTCAACTATATCCGTACGCCCGCCAGCCAATATGCGCTGCAGCTGATCGAGGACGGTGTGATCGGTGATCTCTCCTGGTTCCGGGGTGAGCATACGGAAGATTTCTTTGCCGATCCGAACCAGCCCGCGACCTGGCGCTGCGAAGGCGAGGCGAACGGCTGCATGGGCGATCTGGCCCCGCATATGATCAACGGCGCGCTGCGTCTGGCGGGCCCGATCAAAAGCGTCATGGCCGAGATCGAGACCGTTCATGCGACCCGTCCCGGCGGCAAGGTGACCAATGACGATCATGGCCAGATGATGTGCCGGTTTGAAAGCGGTGTCATGGGGCACCTCTATTTCAGCCGCGTCGCGACGGGCCGGAAAATGGGCTACGCCTATGAAATCCACGGCACCAAAGGCTCCATCCGCTT
>CAJXHQ010000153.1 GCA_913054485.1 uncultured Paracoccaceae bacterium | reverse complement strand
GATGAAAATTGCCTGCGCCCATGCGCTGGCGGCGCTGGCGCGCGAAGACGTGCCGGACGAGGTGGCGCTGGCCTACGGGAAATCGCTCACCTTCGGGCGCGATTACATCATTCCGACGCCTTTTGATCCCCGCCTGATCCACCGCATCCCGCCGGCGGTTGCCAAGGCCGGCATGGATACCGGTGCCGCCCGCCGCCCGATCATCGACATGGAGGCCTACGAGCTGGGTCTGCGCGGCCGGATGGATCCAACCGCCTCGATCCTGCGCGGGCTGAACGCCCGTGCCCGGTCTGCGCAAAGCCGGATGATCTTTGCCGAGGGCGACGATCCCCGCGTGCTGCGCGCCGCCGTCAACTATCAGCGCAACGGTTTCGGCAAAGCACTTGTGGTGGGCCGCGATGAGGATGTGAAACAGAAGCTGGAAGAGGCTGGCCTCGGTGATGCGGTGCGCGAACTGGAGGTGGTGAACGCCGCCAACACCCAGCATTTCGACCTGTACAAGAACTTCCTCTACGGCCGTCTGCAGCGCAAGGGCTTTGACCAGAAGGATGTTCACCGCCTGGTCGGGCGCGACCGCCATGTGTTCTCGGCGCTGATGCTGGCGCATGGCCACGGCGACGGGCTGGTTTCGGGTGCCACCCGCAAGTCGGCGCATGTTCTGGACCGTATCAACCACGTCTTCGACGCCGACGCCGCCCGCGGTGCTGCCGGCGTGACGGCGCTCCTGCACAAGGGGCGGATTGTTCTGATCGGTGACACGCTGGTGCATGAATGGCCGGATGAGAACGATCTGGCGAATATCGCCGAACGCGCCGCCGGCGTGGCCCGCCACATGGGCCTTGATCCGCGCGTGGCCTTTGTCAGCTTCTCCACCTTCGGCTACCCGGTGTCGGAACGCGCCGAGAAGATGCATATCGCCCCCGACGTGCTGGACGCCCGTGGCGTTGATTTTGAGTACGAAGGCGAAATGGCCGTGGATGTGGCGCTGAACGAAGAGGCACAGAAGGCCTATCCTTTCTCGCGCCTCACCGGTCCCGCCAATATCCTGATCGTTCCGGCGCGCCATTCGGCCTCGATCTCGGTGAAGCTGATGCAGGAGATGGGCGGCGCCACCGTGCTTGGCCCGATCCTGTCGGGTGTCGACAAGCCGATCCAGATCTGCTCGACCACCTCGACGTCGAACGACATCCTGAACATGGCAGTTCTGGCCTCCTGCGACGTGGGTTAAGAGCCTCAGGCCCTTGTGGCCGCGGACCAATGCTCAAGCCAACACCCGGAAATTCAGATTTCCGGGTGTTGTGCATTCCGCCCTGGTGTTGAACATTTACCTGGTAAACCCTGTGAGAGGTGTCTTCATGGCGATCTGGAATCTCGGCTCCATCAACGCGGATCTGGTCTATGCGCTGCCGCATCTGCCTGCGGCTGGCGAGACCTTGGCCGCAACGGCGCTGGACAGGGGGCTGGGCGGCAAAGGGGCAAACATGTCTGTTGCTGCGGCGCGCGCAGGCAGCCGCTGCTGCCACATCGGGGCCGTGGGCCCGGACGGGGTCTGGGCAGTGGACCGGATGATGGAATACGGGGTGGATACCCGCCACATCGCAAAGCTGGACATCCCGACCGGCCACGCGGTGATTGCCGTGGACCCTGAGGGTGAAAACCAGATCATCCTTTTTCCCGGCGCCAACCGTGCCATACCCGCGACCACGCTAGGCGCAGCCCTTTCTGAGGCCGCCGCCGGCGACATCCTGGTGATGCAGAACGAGACGTCCTTGCAGGCAGAAGCCGCCCGCATGGGCCGCGACCTCGGCCTGCGTGTGGCCTACGCTGCTGCCCCCTTTGATGCGCAGGCCGTGCAAGCGGTGCTGCCTTTCCTCGACTTCCTGATCCTGAACGAAGTGGAAGCGCAGCAGTTGCAAGCTGCCACCGGCAAAGCGCCCCAGGCTCTGGGCGTCAAGGATGTGATCATAACCCTCGGCGCCAAGGGTGCGCGCCATTTCGACGGCACAACAGGCGAAGCACGTGACATCCCCGCGCTTCCCGTGACTCCGGTGGATACCACCGGCGCCGGCGACACGTTCACTGGCTATGTGCTGTCCGGCCTCGACCGCGGTTTGCCGATGCCGCAAGCCATGGCCCAGGCCGCCCGGGCTGGTGCGCTGATGGTCACCCGCCATGGCACAGCGGATGTAATCCCGGATCTCAAGGAGGTTCGGGACGCCCGCTTCTGAACGCGCTCCCGCTCTTTCATCTTTCTGAAAATACTCCGGGGGGTCAGGGGGCTGGCCCCCCTTTGCCTTGCGGCAATGCGTCTGGTCAATGCGTCCTGGCAAAGGGGGCCGCACTACCCCAGAGCTGCAGCACCCGCGCATCCCGCCCGCATCCCTTGCGGTAGAACTTATAGGCCTGCGACTGTTTCTTCGGCCCGCCGCGGGTGAAGACCACCTTGCTGCCCTTGTAGTAATCCTGGTGATAGGCTTCCGCCTCATAAAACACCGCAGCCGGCAGCAGGGGTGTTACGATCTTGCGGCCCAGCTCTGCCTGCGCCTTTGCCAGCTGCGCCTCCGCGAGGGCCTTTTCGCTTGGGTTAGAGAAAAACACAGCGCTGCGGTAGCTTTCCCCGCGGTCGCAGAACTGCCCGCCTGCATCCGTCGGGTCGATCGAGCGGAAGAACATATGCAACAGTGCCTCACGGCCCACCACAGAGGGGTCATACGTGATCAGCACAGCTTCATAATGGCCGCTGCCGCCGCGGCTCACGTCTTTGTAGCTGGGGTTTTCGGTCCGTCCGCCAGTGTAGCCGGACACGGCTTCCACGACGCCTTTCACACTTTCAAAATCGCCTTCCACGCACCAGAAACAGCCGCCCGCAACGGTCAGGGTTTCAGTGTTCTGGGCGGTGAGCCCCTTGCCCTGAGCAAAAAGCCCGGCCGCGAGGGCGGCGGCCAGTAGCAGGGGGTGTGCCTTGTTCAGTCTGCGCATGGGTCTCTCCATGGGTTTTTGGCGACACTGCCGCCGCCTCTGGCTCTCCGCAAGGCAGACCGCCGGAGGGTCACGCAAGGGTGAGGGGAATTTACCGCTTGGAATGCCAGCGTCCCGGGCCTAGCGTCGCGGCAAAAACAAGGGAGCAGAAGAATGAAGATTGCCATGTGGTCAGGGCCGCGGAACCTGTCAACCGCGATGATGTATGCCTTTGGCAGCCGCAGTGACTGTGCGGTGACCGATGAGCCCTTCTATGCCGCCTACCTGGCTGCCACCGGGCTGGAGCATCCGATGCGGGCCGAAATTCTGGAGAGCCAGCCGCAGGATGCGGCAGAGGTCGCTGCCCGGCTGGCAGGTCCGTCGCCGGCGGGGCGGCCGTTCTGGTACCAGAAACACATGACCCAGCACATGATCCCCGGTGTACCGCGGGACTGGATGCGCAGGGTGCGCAATGTTTTTCTGATCCGCCACCCGGCGCGGGTGATCGCGTCTTACGGGGCCAAGCGGGAGAATCCGGTGCTGGATGACATCGGTTTCTGGCAGCAGGCGGAGCTATTTGCAGAGGTGAAGGCCTGGGGCGGCAATCCGCTGGTGATCGACAGCCATGACATCCGCGAAGATCCGGCGGGCAGGCTGGAACAGCTCTGTGATGCGCTTGGTCTGCCCTTTGATCCGGGCATGCTCAGCTGGCCGAAAGGCGGCCACAAAGACGACGGGGTCTGGGCGCCGCATTGGTACGGGGCGGTGTGGAACTCTGCCGGTTTTGCCGGCGCCGAAGGGGGGCTGCCGGAGGTGCCGGACCACCTGCAGGGGGTGCTGCAGGAGGCATTGCCGTTTTACGAGGAGCTGAAGGCCGCGAAGCTCTGAAAACGGGGGAGGGGCTTTGCCCCTCTTGCCCCTGGCGGGGAAATTTACCGCTGTATTTTTTCAGTCAGAGGAAGCGGAGCCTACCTTGTTTCACTGTTCAGCGCTTTGATCCAGTGATCAAAGGCCGGGTGGGTGCTGAGCCAGGCGGGCGGTTCGCTGCCGCTTTCGGCTTGGAGCGCTGCAAAGAAGCGCAGCAGCCCGTCCGGGTCATAGCCGGCATCGTCGGCAAGGGCTCTCCCGAAGGCATCGGCTTCCAGCTCATGCGCGCGCGAGTGGCGCAGCGACAGGAGCAGATTGCCCTCCAGCAGAAGATCTTCCAGTACCGGGCCGGTGTCGCCGGCCATCATCGAGATCATCAGAAAAGCGCCGCCGGCCCGATAGAATTGCGTCAGCCCGTGATTGCGTTCAACATGGGCGATCTCATGCCCGATTACCCCGGCGATCTGATCCCGGTCCGCCATGCGCACAAATGCGTCAGTGAGCACAATAGTTCCGCCGGGCATCGCAAAGGCGTTGGCACCGAAGCCGGGCATGGCGCGGAATTCCAGCTTCAGCCTCAGGTCAGCACCCTGTTGCTGCAGCTGGCCGTCCAGATCGCGGAAGATCCTCTGCACTCTGTCCTTTTCGTCGTCGCTCAGCCCGCTGGGCCGGGTCAGCTTCAAATCGAGCGAAGCCAACGTGCCGGTGTCGATGGCATCAAGGACCGGCGCCGGCGTCAGCCACACCGCCGCTGCCGCCATCGCGCCGAGCCCATGGCGCCACAACAGCCAGCCTCCGCCCAGGCACAAGAGCGCAAAAAGCGCCAGCCGCGGATGAAAGGTCTCCAGCCGGTGCAGCAGTCCGGCAGCCGGATCCCGGCCCGCCAAAGTTCCGGCAGCGGCGTGATCGAAGGTCAGGAACAGCGCGCCATCCGGGAAGATGACGCGGCTTTCGGCCTGTCCGATGCGCGGTTCGGCCGTCACCTCTTTGCCGGCACATTCGGAGAGTACCGTGCCGCTTTCGTCCGCCAGCAGCAGCCGGCCGCTGGCGGTTCGCATCAGGCGCGCGGGATGCGCGGCAGAAGAGCCGGGCAGAAAGGCCTGGCCATTTGCAACCGGCACATCCATCGCGCGCCTCGCCTTCTCAGACCGCAATACCGAGGTCGATGCCCTCGATATCGGCATAGGCATCGCCGATGGCAGAGCCGCCGGCCTCGATTTCGCCTTGGAAGCCGTCAAGCGAACCTTTGGGCAGCAGGGTGGTGACGGAGGCCATGTAACGGGCCATCCGCACATGGGCCCAGGGCAGCATCAGGCCAAGGGTCACCAAGCTTACCAACATGTTGGACAGAATGATCCAGATGTAATGCCCCGCGTGGAGGCTGGACTGGAACCGGTGCCCGATGCCCAAAGTGGTGTTGTTGAATACCACGTTGCGTACCAACGCGGAGTAGATCAGCCCGACGGGAACGAAGACTGCAAAAATGGCGGCGTAAATGAGGACGGTGTAGAGGGCAATCAGCTCATCTGTGATATGTGCGTCCAAGATAGCGCCAATGTCCAGATCGCTGATCCTGACCGCCAAAGAGAAGGCGAGCATAAGACACAGCATGCACAGGCCCGCGATGGCGAACGCTCGGTAAAATGGGCCAATACCGCTCTCAAAGGAAAAGCGCGATGACCCCAGCCGGTGCCCATTGGCCGAGAACCTCTGTTTGGCGCGGGTGGCGAAGGGCCACATGAGGAAAAAAGTCAGCGCTGTGGCGACAGGTAGAAGGTAATGGACCAGGAAGGCCTGACCGGCGCTGCCGTCAAATCCGAAGCGCACGTTGGACCAGCTGCTCATCCGCGCATTGAACCGCAGTGCCCGCACGATCAGCCAGGGAATAACGGCTATCAATGCCAGGGGCAGGAGTGGCCCCATAACCGGCACCAGAGAGAGAAAGGAATAGGCAACCAGCCCGGCCACCACGATCAGCCTGCCGATAAAGATCTGCCCGCCGGTGGCGTGGTAGTCGAAGTTGCGACCGGCCACGTAAGTGTTCTGATAGAAGTATTTCTTCACCCGGACCTTGGCCCAGGCGCTGTAGATCCCGAGTGTCACGATGGACAGCAGCAGGTTTGTGATCCAGATGCCGAAGAACTCGGAGGCGCTGCCGCGGAATGTGAAATCTTGCGGTGCTGAACCCGCTTCTGCCTGCTGTATATTCATTTACGATAATCTCTCGATTGCAACCAGCGTATATAGGCAATCAAAAGGAGAATTGAAAAGTAAGGAATTCAATAGGTTTCTGCAGCCAGGGCGGTTCCGGCTGCAGAAATGAAGGTTAGCCCGCGGCCAGCTCTTCCAGCGTCAGAGGGCAAGGCTCGCCACTGCAGAAAACTTCCAGAACCTGGCGCAATTCTTCTGGCGCGCCGGGTACGGCAGCAAAGAGCGTCACGGAGGAGCGCAGTTTCTTTGCATCGGTGCTGCCCAGAATTTCCGCTGCATCCTTGCCGGCGTGGCCCAGCATCAGCGCGCAGACGTCCACCATGCGGCGGCGCAGTTCTTCGTGGTTCAAATAGGCCGTGGCCTCGGCCAGATCCTCGATCCCGTAAAGCTGCGCCATGTGGGATTTGCCCAGAGAGGCGAGCTGCGGGAAGACGAACCACATCCAGTGGCTGGTCTTTTTGCCCGCTTTCAGCTCTCCCAGGACATCGTTCCACACGGTGTCCTGAGCCTCGATGAACATCTCCAGCTCGTCAGAGAAGTCATCTTCTTCCATGGTCATTTGCCCACGCGTTTGTTGCGGGCGGCCAGCAGTTTCAGACGCAGCGCGTTGAGCTGGATGAAGCCCTGTGCGTCGGTCTGATCGTAAGCGCCGGCATCTTCTTCGAAGGTCACATGGGCCTCGGAGTAGAGCGAATGCTCGGACCAGCAGCCAACGGTGGTGGCGGAACCTTTGTAGAGCTTCAGACGCACAGTGCCGGTCACATGGGCCTGGGAGGCATCAATTGCGGCCTGCAGCATTTCGCGCTCGGGGCTGTACCAGAAGCCGTTGTAGATCAGCTCTGCATATTTCGGCATCAGCTCGTCTTTCAGATGCATCGCGCCGCGGTCCATGGTGATGGATTCGATGCCACGGTGCGCCTCAAGCAGCAGGGTGCCGCCGGGCGTCTCGTAGATGCCGCGGGATTTCATGCCCACGAAACGGCCCTCAACCAGATCCAGACGGCCGCATCCGTGCTTGCCGCCATACTCGTTCAGTTTGGTCAGGATGGTCGCGGGCGACATGGCTTCGCCGTTGATGCTGACCGCGTCGCCTTTTTCAAACCCGATCTCGATGAGTTCGGGCGTATCGGGCGCGTCCTCGGGGTGCACGGTGCGCTGGTAGACATAGTCGGGCGCTTCCACGGCCGGATCTTCCAGGACTTTGCCTTCGGAGGAGGTGTGCAGCAGGTTCGCGTCAACCGAGAAGGGCGCTTCGCCGCGCTTGTCCTTGGCGACGGGGATCTGGTTTTGTTTGGCAAATTCCAGCAGTTTGGTGCGCGAG
>CAJXHQ010000152.1 GCA_913054485.1 uncultured Paracoccaceae bacterium | reverse complement strand
CAAAAAGCCGTGACCAGCGGCGCCCCGGCTCCGGCGGCAGGCCGCGGCGCAGAACCGGGAGGGGCAGGGAAGCGGGGTTGCGCAGCAGTTCATTGTAGAAGCGCAGCGCGCCCGGACGCATGTAGCTGGACCAATGGCAGATACGCCGGTCCGGCAGGCCCACGGCAACGCCGAGCCGCGCAATATGGTCCAGCGTCTCGACGCAGTCGAGCTGCAGGGTCACCGCATTGGCCGCATCCAGACCGTGGCTGATGGCGCGGTCGCCGGGGCTGCCGGGGCGCACCAGAGCCTCGAAAACGACATCAAAGGGATCGTTCTCGCGGCTGATCACGTTGATGAACTCCGCGGCCTGGCCGGCCGGTGTTTTCAGCGCCTCTGCCGCGCGGCCGCAGTAGCTGGCGCCGCTCATCGAGATGATGCGGTTCACCGCCCCGGCGGGCAGATGGTGCAGCGCCTCAAGCGCTGGTTCGGTGCCCATGGAATGGGCAATGATGTGCACGGGCCGCCGGGGATCCTGCTGGTGCAATTTTGCGATCACCTTGGCCAGCGCCCGGCCGGCTTCGGCCGCGCGGCGGTGGGCCTCCCAAGGGGTGCCGCGGGCGGCCCATCCAAAAGCGATGGCCAGCCCTTCGTCTGCGCGGCCCAGGCCAAAGCCAAGCTGGCGCGGCCAGGAGGGTGAGCGCCAGGGTAGCAGTTCCGGGTCCAGCGACAAGATATGCCGGTGTGGGCAGTGGTTGCGGTGCCCCGGCAGGTATTTGAAGCCGTGTATCATGATCACTGCCGGGCCGCCTTCGGCTCCGGCGCGCAGAATATGTCTGTCGGGCGCTGCGGGGTTGCCATGCAGTTCAAGTGTGCCGCCACGCGCATTGATGCGGATGATTGCCATGCCCGTATCCTCAGTGCCGTCTTTTGCAGCCTGCTTACTGTTCCGGCGTGACGCTGCCGTGACGGGTGCGTGACGTGCCGGTGACGCTTGACGGGCGCGTGCAACAGGCGTATTCCGCTGGGCATTCGAACCGTGGCGATTTGTAACCGGATTGCGGGCCACGTTAAACAATCCCGCTAAAGAGGTCAGGATGTGAAGGACCCCCTTTCGCTTGGCCGGACGGGGGTTTTTTATTGCGCGAAGGGCGCAGGAGGACGAGACATGAGCGAGAACTGGAACCAGCGCACGAAACTGGTGCACGGCGGCACCCGGCGCAGCCAGTACAACGAGGTGAGCGAGGCGATCTACCTGACCCAAGGGTTCGTCTACGACAGCGCCGAACAGGCCGAGGCGCGCTTCATCGAGACCGGCCCGGATGAATTCATTTATGCCCGCTACGGCAACCCGACCGTGGATATGTTTGAAAAGCGTATCGCCATGCTGGAAGGGGCCGAGGATGCCTTTGCCACGGCGTCCGGCATGGCGGCTGTCAACGGCGCGCTGACCTCGCTGGTCAAGGCGGGCGACCATATCGTGTCCGCCAAGGCGCTGTTTGGCTCCTGCAGCTATATCCTGGCCGATGTGCTGGGCCGTTTCGGGGTCGAGGTGACGTTTGTCGACGGCACCGATCTGGATGCCTGGCGCGCCGCAATGCGTCCGGACACTAAGGCGGTGTTCTTTGAAAGCATGTCGAACCCGACGCTTGAGGTGATCGACATAGCCGCCGTGGCTGAAATTGCCCATTCTGTGGGCGCCACCGTGGTGGTCGACAATGTCTTCTCCACGCCGGTCTTCTCTGATGCGGTCGCGCAGGGCGCTGATGTGGTGATCTACTCGGCCACCAAACATATCGACGGCCAGGGTCGGGCGCTGGGCGGTGTGGTTCTGGGCACCAAGGACTATATCCGCGGCACGCTGGAACCTTACATGAAGCATACCGGCGGCTCTCTCAGCCCGTTCAACGCCTGGGTGATGCTGAAGGGGCTGGAAACGCTGACCCTGCGGGTGAATGCCCAGGCCGAAAGCGCATTGCAGATCGCCGCCGCGCTGGAGGACCATGCGGGGCTGGAACGCTGCATCTACCCCGGCCTGCCGGGCCATGCGCAGAACGCGCTGGTGCAGACCCAGCTGGGCGGCAAGGGCGGCACCGTGCTGTCGCTGGACCTGAAGGGCGGCAAGGAAGCGGCATTCAAATTCCTCAACGCGCTGACCATCCCGGTGATCTCCAACAACCTTGGGGATGCAAAATCCATCGCCACCCACCCGGCGACCACCACCCACCAGCGGCTGGCGGATGAGCTGAAGGTTGAGCTGGGTATTACGCCCGGGCTGATCCGTTTCTCGGTTGGTCTGGAAGACACCGATGATCTGATCGCTGACCTGAAAGCGGCGCTGGAAGCGGCTGAGGCGTAAGGATCAGGAGCGGGCCAGCCGTCCGGCTTGTCACGCTACCACAAGGGGGCTTGGTGGCCCCCTTTTTTGTTGCGGCCCCGTAACATCCGGTCGAGGTTTGCACGATGCAGATGGTGCATTGGACATATGAAGCGAAAACGGCGGGCCGGGGGATCGTTCTCGCTGACGGTTGCTGTGATGTGATCGTTGAAACGCGCCCCGGGGCCGCCCCCGAAATCTTAACCACCGGGCTGGATGCAGCAGCCCCCCGCAGTATCCGGAACACCGCAGGCCTGACCTTCAGCGGCATCCGGTTGCCACCAGGCGTGGCCCCGCCGCCGGCTGATCTTCTGGCAGAGGCTGCAACGTCCGCCGCCCGGGCAGAGCTTCTGGGCCAGACCATTGCGGCACAGGAAGAACCCGCTGCGATCGCCGCCTGCCTTGCCGGGCCAGGCGGATCACTGTCTTTGGCAGCAGCCATGGCCGGGGTCAGCCCCCGGTCCCTGCAGCGCCACCTGCGTGCGCAGGGCGGCCCGCCGCCGGATTTCTGGCGCTTGCTGGGCCGAGCGCGCCGGGCTGCTCACCTGGTCGGGGCAGGCCGGGCGCTGGCAGATGCCGCCTTTGAGGCAGGCTACAGCGATCAGGCCCATATGAGCCGCGCGCTCCACCGCTGGATCGGCGCACCGCCTGCCGCGCTGCGCGCTGATCCGGTTTTGCTTGCCAATGCGGCTCAGCCCGGGCCGGGCAACTGGATGGCCGAGCAGATCTCCGCCAGGTAGCCGTCCGGATCACTGACATAAGACGTGACCTGCCCCCAGGGTTCTTCGCGCGCGGCCTGTATCAGCCCAGCTCCGGCAGAGACCGCCCGGTCCAATGCGCCGGGCACGCTGTCCGTTTCAAGTGCGACTTCGAAGACCGGCCTTGCCGCATCCGCAGGGGCAGGCGATTTGGCCAGCTGCCGCATCAGCGCGCGGGATGAAAACGCCAGCTTGGTACCGCCGGTGGCCAATTCACCGTAATCGCCGCCGTCATGCAGAAACCCTGTCTTCAGCCCAAAGGCACGGGTGAAGAAGTCCAGGCTGGCGGCCACGTCTTCGACAAAAAAAGAATTGTATAGCGGAAAATCATCAGTCAGCTCCTGGGCAATTAAGATGCTGCCTGTCTTGCATTCGCGCCCGCGCCTGTCTTGAAGGATGACGACAGCCAATGTGATGCGGTTCCCCCGTTCTTCCTCGGGGGTGAATTGGCCCGCCAGGGACAAGAGGGGGCAGACAGCCCCCTCCCGCCGGTCACATCTCCCAGGGGAAGCTGTCCAGCCGCTGAGGCCCGTCCTTGGTCACCAGCACTTGGGTTTCTAGTTTGATCGATTCAGATCCTTCCTCGCCGATCAGGCTTTCGATGCAGATCACCATGTTTTCCTCGAACGCGCCGCCGTGGTTGCCCTCGAAATCGGGATGCAGCGCCACAACCGGCCATTCATCCGCCATGCCGACGCCATGGGCGGCCAGAGAATAGCGGTAGGGCTGGTAGGCTTCGGGGATCTGCCAGCTTTTGGCGTTGAATTCGGCAAAAGACAGTCCAGGCTGCAACAGCGCCATATTGTGTTCGATCTGGTCGCGCGCCGCCGCGTAGAGCCGCTTCTGGGTCTCATTCATCGGCACATATCCGCAGGTCCAGCTGCGCGACAGATCGGCGCAATAGCCGTAGGGGCCGATCATGTCGGTATCAAAGCTGATCATCTCGCCCAATTGGCATTCGCGCTGGGAACATTCCTTGTACCATGGGTTGGTGTTCGGCCCGCAGGTCAAGAGCTTGGTCTCCAGCCATTCCCCGCCTGAGCGCGCGTTCTCGAAATGCAGATGCGCCCAGAGCTCCTGTTCCGTCACGCCGGGCACCGAATGTTCGTAGATCCGCGCCATGCCGGCCTCGCAGACGCGGATGGTCCAGCGCATCAGCTCAATCTCTTCGGGCGATTTGATAGCCCGTGCGGTCTCGGATATCTTGCCGCCGTCGAGGATCCGGATGCCGTGCTTTTCCAGCGCGTGCACGCCTTCGGGCTCCATCCGGTCGACACCCAGCCGCATATTGCCGCCGCCGTGTTGCTTCACCAGATCGGCGATCTCCTGGGCCCAGGGCACCAGCCGTTCTTCGGCGCGGTCGCCGGCGGTCATGAACATCCAGCCGATGGCATTGCGGATTTCATCGATGCCAGGCAGCCCGTCGTTCAAGTGCTCGCAGCCCTTGAACTCGAACATGATGCCCGGCCCGCTGTTGAGGATCAGCGCGTAGCGGATCGGGTTGTGCGCGGTCCAAACCGACATGTTGGAGCAATCAAACGCATAGCGGATATTGACCGGATCATAGAGCAGCAGGCCCGCCACATCCTGCCGCGCCATTTCATCGCGCAAGCGTTGCAACCGGTAGGCGCGCGCCTTGTCCAAGGTGGATTGGGGCAGGGGGGACTTCAGCGGCTTGTCCGCGCCGTCCGCATTCAGGTAAGTGCGCTTGCGGTCATCCTTGAAAACAGCCAGCTCGGTCATGATGCGCGCCCGTAGAAGCCAATATTCTCTTCGTCGGTGAAGCGCATGCCGGGGTTTTCATAGAAGGTGAAGACAGCGATCACACGGGTTTTGGCGCCTTTCACCGTGCCGACCCGGTGGGGAGAGTTCTTGCCCCGGAAGATGTTCAGCGTGCCGGGGGCAAGGATGATCGAGCGCATGTTGGGATCTTCGCCCTTCAGCAGCCGTTCAACACCTTCGTAATTCGGGTCATCATCGGTGCGCAGCTCGGGGCTGTAGATGAATTCTCCGCCCTCATCGGGGGCCTGCAGCAGCATGGTGGTGGTGAATTCCGAGCGGTCGAAATGCCAGTTCAGCGCCTGCTCCGCGCCGTAGGACATGATGTTCAGCCGCGCCAGCGGGTCGTCCATGGTGTAAAGCGCTTCCTTGCCCATGGTGGCCGCCAGGAATTCCGCAAAGGGCGGCCAGTCGTAAAGACGCAGCACTGGCGAGCCTTGGAACTGGTCGGCGCAGAGCGTGAAATTGGAGGTCTCAACTTTCTTCAGTGCCGGGTGATCCGGGGCCAGCCCGTCGACGCTGTCCTTGAAGTAGATGTTATGGGAGCGTTTGTGGTGGAAGCTTTCGGTTTTAAACTTGTCTTCCAGCACGTCCGCGGCGCCCTGCGCCACCTCGGCCTTCATCAGACCGTCCAGGCTGAACATGCCGTCGCGGGCCAGATCTGCACGGCAGCGGTTCACCAGCGCAAGCCATTCGGGGCTGCCCGGCTTGTCCAGCGGGTAAAGGTTCAGGTTCAGAATATCATGCATCGCAAAGCCCTCTTATCACTTGCCGGGACTGTGCGCCCGGACGGGTTAATCAGCCACCATAAAATATCTTGGCGAGCATAAGGAAAACTTGCAGTATGGTGCCATGAAGCTACCGCCTCTCAACGCCCTTCGCGCCTTTGAATGTGCTGCCCGCACCGGCAGCTTCTCTGCCGCCGGGGCAGAGCTGGGGGTGACCTCGGCAGCGGTCAGCCTGCAGGTGAAAAACCTGGAAGACTGGCTGGGGCTGCAGCTGTTTTCGCGCCGGGCAAACCGGATCAGGCTGACTGATGCGGGTCGGGATTATTATGCCAATGCGGCCTCGGCGTTGCGCGATATTGCCGGGTTTACGCAAGCTTTGAGCGAGGGCGCAAATCCGCGGCCGCTGGTGATCAGTGCCACACCGGCCTTGGCGCATATGTGGCTGCCTGCCCGGCTGGCGGATTTTGCCAAGGCGCGCCCGGATGTGCCGGTGCTGCTGCGCGCCGAATCAGAAGAGACCGATCTGGAAGCCGAAGGCATCGACGTCAGACTGTGTTACGGCGGCGAGCATCCTGATTACCGTATTGAAGAGCTGTTCCGTGACCGGCTGGTGCCCGTAGCGGCAGAGACCGGCGCGCTTGCGGAAATGCCGCTGATTTCGGTGAATTGGGGGCTCAGCATTTCCACCGTGCCGGGCTGGCCGCAGTATTTTGCCGCCTATCCTCAGGATCACAGCGGCCCGCCGCTCTATTCGGCGGGTTCTGTTCCTGCCGTTGTGTCCATGGTGCAGGCCAGTCTGGGGGCGGCGCTGCTGCCGGAACAGGTGGTTGCGGGGGAGATCAGCGCCGGCCGGCTGGTCCGGCTGCCCGGCGGCGCATTGGAGATGCCGCGCCCCTATGTGGCGGTTTCGGCGCATCACAATGTACGCTCAAGGCGGCTTTCGGCCTTCCTTGACGCCCTGCGCGGCTGAACCGGGGCCAAACCTGCCGCTTTTGTCAGATCCGTTTTGTCTTTTGCGGGGTATAAGGTTACAACAAGGCCCTGCCGCCCGGATGGGGAGGGGAGGTATGACGGAAGGAAATGCGCCAATGAACATCCACCGTGAAATCGGGGGAACCCCCGGCCGGGATGAGGCCGAGGAGGCTCTGGACGTGCTGCGCCGCTGGGCGCAAGGCGCAACCGAGACCGAAGTTGCGCAACTGGACCCGGCGATCGCCCGTCTGCTTCCGGACCGCGAGGTGTCGAATTATCCCGACCTGTCGCGCAATTATCCCGAGGGATTCGTGGCGGATGAAGATTACCGCGCCACGCTGCCCGACCTGCAGAACGGCCCGACCAGCCTGATCCGCGGTTCGCACCAGCAGATCCAGCACGTTGGCATCTCCAATTTCCGCCTGCCGATCCGCTTCCACACCCGCGACGGCGGCGACCTGACGCTGGAAACCTCGGTTACCGGCACGGTGTCCCTCGATGGTGCCAAGAAGGGCATCAACATGTCCCGCATCATGCGCACCTTCTACAAACATGCCGAGCGCACCTTCTCCTTTGCGGTGATGGCCAATGCGCTGGACGATTACCTGTCCGACCTCGACAGCCCGGATGCGCGCATTCAGATGCGGTTTTCCTTCCCGGCCAAGGTGGAAAGTCTGCGCTCGGGCCTGACCGGCTATCAGTATTACGACATCGCGCTGGAGCTGGTGGACCATGACGGTATCCGCGAGGAAATCATTCACCTCGATTATGTCT
>CAJXHQ010000151.1 GCA_913054485.1 uncultured Paracoccaceae bacterium | reverse complement strand
GATGACCTTGGCTTCGCCACGCGCCACCTCATTGACCTCGGCCCAGCTGGCCCAGGCGATGAACAGCGCGATGACCAGGAAGCTGGCCCACAGCAGCGGACGCGACCAGTGGCTTTCCAGCTTCTGGTCCGGCGCGCCCAGCTCGCTTTTGATGAGTTCGGGATCGAAACGCTGGCTCATGAGGCCTCCTGGCGCTGACGGGATGCGGAGGTGGCCGGTGTCTTGCCGGCCGATTGTCTGGCCATGATCTGATCCAGCGGGCCGTCCATGACGCGCTTGCCGTGGCGCAGCACCAGGGCACGTTCGACCCAGCCGAGCAGTGACTTGCGGTGTGTGGCCAGCACCAGAGTGCGGCCGGCAAGCCAGGGGCCGAGGGTCTTGATGACGTGTTGCTCGGTGGCCTGATCCAGCGAGGCGGTGGGCTCATCCAGCAGCACCACGGCCGGGTCCTGCAGGACCAGGCGGACAAGGCCGAGGCTCTGACGCTGGCCGCCGGACAGGTCCTTGGGCTTGCGGTGCAGATACTCGGTCAGCTCCAGCATATCCGCCGCAACCCTGACCCGCTCTTCGATCTCGTGCTTCGGCCGGCCCGCCAGGCGCAGCGCGAAGGACATGTTCCCCGCCACATCCATATGCGGGTAGAGCGCATAGGATTGGAAAACCATGGCGATGTCGCGTTCCTTCGGGCGCGACCAGGTCACGTCCTGACCGCCGATATGAATCGATCCGCTGGTCACCGGTTCCAGCCCGGCAATCATCCGCAGGGTTGTCGACTTGCCGCATCCCGACGGGCCAACGATCACGACGAACTCCCCTTCCCTGAAGGACAGGTTCAATGGAGGGATGACGTTCACCTGCCCGTAGGATTTGGTGACATCATTCAATTGGACTCCACTCATTTGGCTCCTCCCAAATTCACGTTCCGCGAGGGTGCCTGCCGGGCCTTAGCCGACATCCGCACCCCGATTGATTTTAACGCGGCGGATGATCTCCTCATCGCGCTGCCGCTTGAATGCCTCAGCGTCGCGCTGGGTCCAGTCGTAGAACCCGCGGCCCGATTTCATCCCCAAATCACCCCTGGAAAACAGCGCGCCGACGGGCGTCTCTTCCGGATCCGCCACATTGGACAGATCCGCCCAGACCGCCTTGGCGGCCGGCGAGTTGATCAGGTCCAGACCCGCCAGATCGGCATGTTCAAACGCCCCCATCGCCGGCAGCCGCGAGGCGTAGCCGGTCTTCAGGATCGTGTCGCAGGCTTCTGCGGTGACCAGCCCCTGCCCCACCAGCGATGCAAACTCGCGCAGGACCGCATGTTGGATCCGTGCCCAGAGAAAACCGGGAATGTCGGGGCAGAGCACCGGCGTCTTGCCGGTCCTGGAAAGGATGCGGGTGGTTTCGGCCGACGCATGATCCGAGCTCATTTTGCCGGGCACCACTTCAACCAGTTCGACCAGGTGGGCGGGCTGGGCATAATGCGCGATGCAGAAGTTTTCAGGCCGCGTCAGGGCCGACTGAAGCTCGGAAGCGCTCAGCGCGGAGGTGGTGGATGACAGGATCGCATCCGCATCCGCCGAAGCCTCGGCCTGTGCCAGAAGCTGCTGTTTCAGCGCCATGTCTTCGGCGATCGCCTCGATCACGAAGCCCTTGCCTGCCACGGCCTCTGCAATGCTGGCGCTGGTACTGATCCGGCCAAGCACCGCATCGCGGCCGGCTGGATCCGCCAGTCCTTTCCCGGACAGGAAATCAAACCCCGCCGCGCAGCGCTCCAGCGCCGGGACCAGAGTTTCTTCGCGCCGCCCCCATAGGGTGACGTCTGCCCCGCCAAGAGCCAGCGAGAGAGCAATCTGCCCTCCCATGGTGCCGGATCCCAGCACCGCGCGGTGAGGCAGAACAGCCGACATAGTGCCACCCGCCGTCACGCTGCTCTGCCATGCCCTTGGCCACAAAATCCTTCAGGCTGGCGTCAATGGAGACCAGCGCGCGCCATTCGCGGACCATGTCCTGATCGTCGCAGCACTTGTCGCGCAGATCGCCGAAGGAGATGCCCGGATTGGCCTTCATATGTGTGACCATCGAGGCCTCAACCTTGGCCACGCGGGCACGGCAATCGTCGACCAGCTCCTGGGTTTCGGCAGCGGTTTTCACATCATCATGGGCAAACAGCACGGCCTGCACATCGCGCTCGGCCAAGAAGGCTTCGATCTTGTCGAAAGTGGCGCGCATCACATTCGGATCCTCATAAAGATAGAGAACCGGGTTGAAGGGCGGCAGCAGCGGATCAGCAATGATCAGGGTCTTTGTCGAACGCTCGAAAAAACCGACTTCGCCCATCGAATGGCCCAGAACCTCGACGACTTCCAGCTCGACGCCGCCGCCCAGATCGATGACGTCGCCATCCTTGATGAATTCCTCGATCGGGCCTTCCTCCGGTCCCATCCAGTCGAGGTATTCGGCATTCAGGTCAAAGTGCTCTCCTTCCGGGAAGGCATGCACGATGGCCTTGGCGTTCAGCATATTGTCGGCCACCCGGTCTGCGCGCCCTTCATGGCCGAGGATCGTGCAGCCGGTCTCTGCCTTCAGCCAGCCGTTGTTGCCCACGTGATCCATGTGTTCATGGGTCAAGAGCAGCAGGTCCAGGCTGCTGCGGGGGATATTCAAATCCTCAAAGGCCTGCTCAAGTGCGGGCAGGCCGCCCAATAGGCCGCTGTCGATCAACGCCAGCTTCTCGGTCCCGCGCACAAAATACACGCGGGTGGCTGTCTTGCCCTCATGGTCGCCGGGCAGGCCCATCGACACGGTTGCGAACGGACCGGATTGATAGCTGATAACCGATTTGCTCATATTGTATTTCTCCTCAGCGCCCTTTGAAGTCAGGGTCGCGTTTTTCCATGAAGGCCGCGATGCCTTCTTTTCCGTCGTCCGTCGCAAACAGCGAACCCAAGACGCGTTGTTCCATAGTCAGACCCGCAGAAAGCGCGGTATCAAGCCCATCTTCAACCACGCGTTTTGCTTCACGCAAAGCGACCGGCGCCTGAGCTGCCAGCTGCTGCGCAAATTCCATCGCGCGCGGCATCAGCACATCCGGCGCGCAGGCCTCAAGGGCGGCGCCATATGCCACCGCCTCGGCCGCGGTGATCATCCGCCCGGTCATCAGGATTTCCTTTGCCCGCATAGGCCCAACAAGCCGCGGCAGACGCTGGGTGCCGCCGCCGCCCGGCAGCAGGCCCAGTTTGATCTCCGGCAGGCCCAGTTTTGTCTTTTCATTGACCAGAATGAAGTCGCAGCACATGGCCAGTTCAAACCCGCCGCCAAGCGCATAGCCGTTCACCGCGCAGATCGTGGCCTGCGGCGCATTGGCGATGGCATCAAAGGTCTGACGCGAGCGGCGCTGGAAGTCATCAAAAACGGTCTGTCCGGCCCCGTGGTAACCACCAATATCCGCGCCCGCGACAAACCCGCGGCCGGTTCCGGTCAGGATCACGACCCGGACCTCATCCTTGCGGGACGGCAGCGCCGCCGCATAGTCGCCCAAGGCCTCCTGGATCTCGAAATTCAGCGCGCCAAGCGCCTCTTCCCGGTCCACCCGGAGAACCTCAACCGGGCCATGGCTCTCAAGCGCCAGATTGGGGTGCAGCCGCTGGTCGCTCATCCTAAGGCCCCCGCGTCGCGCAATTCCTGCAGGCGCTCTTCGCCCAGAAGCTCGCAGATGACATCATCGGTATGCTCACCCACCTGCGGCGGCACGCGGCGCAAGCCAACCGGGGTGCCGCTCATGGTGATCGGGTTGGCGATGGCCTTGATCTCTCCGGCTTTCGGATGCTCCATGGTCACAAGGCGCGGCGATTCCAGATTGACCAACTCATCCATTGCCTCTTTCGAGCTGCGGATCGGCGCGGCCCAGACATCGGCTGCTTCCAGGATCTCCATCAGCTCGGCTGTGGTCTTCTGTTTCGTGCTTTCGTCAATGCGCAGCTTGGTGGCGTCGCGTTCGTTCCAAGGGTCCATTTCCGCAAGACCCGGATCGCCCAGGATTTCCGCAAGTTTCGCCAGCGGGCACATCGCAATGGCCACCCAGCCGTCAGACGTGGGATGCGACCCGTAAGGCGCGTCATTCCAGCAGGAGGCAACACCAGCTTCCGAGCGTTCCAGCGTGATCCCCTGGTTGAGAACCGCAAAATTCTCCTGCCCCATCAGGTTCAGCGTTGCTGAGTAGAGATTGGTCTCTACCTTCTGCCCAATGCCGTGCTTGTCCCGTGCAATCAGCGCACCAAGAATGCCAATTGCCAGAGCCTGCGAGGCGGCAAAATCGGCAACCGGAGTGCCGCAGGCAGTGGGCGGATCATCACGGCGGCCGGTGTTGAACATCACCCCGGACATGGCCTGGATTAGCAGATCCTGCCCCGGCATGCCCTTCTCCGCCATGTAGCTGCCCGCGCCCCAGCCGGACCCCGAAGCGTAGATGATCCTGGGATTGGCGGCCTTGAAGTCCTCATAGCCCAGCCCCAGCCGCTCCATAACGCCTGAGCGGAAATTCTCGGCCACAACATCGCAGTCTTTCGCCAGATCCAGCAGCGCCTGACGGCCTTCCGGGCTTTTCAGATCCACCGCAACGGAACGCTTGTTCCGGTTGAACGACAGGAAGGCCGCGCTGTCGCCGCCGACAAACTCGCCGATCATCGGCATGGAGCGCATCCACTCCCCCTTGCCCGGACGCTCGACCTTCAGAACATCAGCCCCCATGTCCGCCAGCGTCTGGGTGCAGAGCGGCCCTAGCATCATCTGGGTAAAGTCGAGGATCCGTACACCTTCCAGCGCGCCCTTGCTCTGCTGCATCAGCTTTCCTTTTCTTGCGCCGCCCATTCCGGGCGATAATTCGTCTTACCAGCTTGGTAATTCGTTTTACCATTCCTGTTCATCCGAACCCGCCTTGTCAAGAGGCTTTGCATCTGGTGTTGATCAGAAAAAGGAGTTCCGCGTGCCAACACTTGCCGAAATCGCCAAACTTGCTGGGGTTTCCCCTGCTGTCGTCTCCCGCGTTGTGAACAAGGATAAGACGCTGCGGATCTCCAAAGAGACCCTGGAACGGGTTCAGGAGATCGTCCGGGAAAGCGGCTATACTGCGAATCGCGCGGCCCGCTCCCTGCGTTCAACCGAAACCGGTTTGATTGCCTTGGTCGTGCATGACGTCACCAATCCGGTCTACGGTGAGATCACTAAGGGCGCAAATGCTGCAGCGGCAGCAGCAGGCAAAGCCATCCTGATCAGCGACGCTTCCGGAGGCGACGAAGGCACCGCCCGGCTGATGGAACTGGTCAGCGGCCGCGGCATAGACGGGCTGGTTCTGCAAGCGGACCAGAGCCTCTCGGACCAGGTCCTTGCCCGCGCGGCCCGCGAGAATGTGCCAACAGTTCTGCTGCAGGCGGAACTTGGCGACGGTATGCCTGCTGTCGTTCTGCCCGACAAAGAAGCCGCCCGGCTTGGCACGCGGCATCTGATAGACCGGCAGCATAAGGCCATAGGGTGCCTGGCAACAGCAGAGGGGCTCAGTTTCACTGAAAACCGTATCGAAGGCTGGCGCGCCGCCCTATCAGAGGCCGGTTTGCCCTGCAATGACAGCCTGGTCCGCTACAGCCTGCCCACGATCGAAGACGGGCGCCGAGCAATGGAAGAGCTGCTAAAAATGCAGCCTGACATTTCTGCCATCCTTTGCTGCAATGTTGTGTCTGCATTAGGGGCTATGGCCGCCGCGCGGGACTTGGGCCGGCGCATTCCCGAGGATTGCGCCATTGTTGCGATCCACGACATCCCAATGGCAGATTTTGTTTTCGTGCCTTTGACCACCGTCGAAATGCCGCTCTATGAGCTGGGGCGGGTTGCCATTGAACAGCTGATGACTCCGGCCGGCGCCAGCGGGCGGGAGACGCTTGTTGTGTCAAAAGCCCCCCGTCTCATTCACCGTGCCAGCAGCTGACACTGACAGCAAGGAAGCGCTTTTTGCCAGTTCAACGAATCTGTTGCACAAAACCTCTGATGCCTGAGGCTCCCCTTTCCCCTGACGGATTCATCCAACGACTTCTGTGACAAGGATGCCAAGCGCGGTATAACCGTTCATGACGGCGACGCGGATCTGGACCTCCGCGACCTGCCGGTCAAAGTCTCGTGCCATGAGGCGCTGTCCCAGCAGTTTCATACAGTGCATCTTCGTTTCGGCACGGCTTCGTCGGTGGTATCCGCTCCAGTTTCGCCAGATTGCGCGGCCGAGGTATTTCGAAGCTTGCAAGGGTGATGTCACGTAAACACCGAAGTGACAAAAAGAAACCCGATTGTCTGACATTTCAGGCGATGTTTGTGGCCGCCTTCCAAGCATCGAATACTTCCAGATGGTGGTATCTACTGGTCATGGCTGTACGGCGGCGGGCTGGAACAGAGAAGCAATTTCGGGTTGATGAGTGTACAGAAACAAATCTCTGTAACCCACCCGGTGTTCGGAACCCCTGCATTGTTCGCTCCCGCTTTCGAAACGGCAGGTGGCTGTTTTCAGCACGATTGTTCAAACCCTTGTGCGACCAGTGATCCAGGCCCGGTGCAACCTCGCGCTTGGCTGCACCGTAGGAGCGGAGCTTGTCTGTTATGATCCGTTTGGGGACGAAACCAAGGCGTTTCATTAACCTAAACAACAACCGTTTTGCGGCTCTCTTGTTGCGCCTAGGCTGAAGGATTTCCTCCAGAACAACGCCGTGTTGATCAACCGCGCGCCACAGCCAGAATGACTTGCTCGAAATCCTCACGGCGACTTCGTCCAGATGCCAGACATCTCCCGGCCGCCCCTGCCGACGCCGCAGGTTCCGCGCGATCTGCGGTCCGAATTTGGCGGCCCAGCGACGGATCGTTTCGTACGATACATCAATCCCGCGCTCGAGCAGCATTTCCTCAACTTCGCGCAGGCTCAAATTGAAGCGAACGTACAGCCAAACGGCGTGGGAAATGATTTGCGGCGGGAAGCGGTGGCGCTTGTAGCTGATCGAAAGGATTGGCATCCATTCTGCCTATCCAGAAATCAAGTCGCCAGCAATCGTCCCAGAGTTAATGTGACATCGCCGATCCGACTTCCAACGCTGCACTCAGCCACTGCGGCCACTTACTGGCTGCTCTTACGCTATGCTGTCTCCTCCGAGGAATTTCTGTTCCGGAGCATTTTGATAATCGGCCACAGGATCACAAGCGCCGTTGCTATTGCCAGTACCGCGGAGATTGGACGCGTGACCAGTTCGGTGGCGTCGCCTCGTGCGATCAGCAGGGCGCGGCGAACGCTTTGTTCTGCCATCGGGCCGAGGATCATACCAAGGATGATCGGGGCAAGGGGTACGTTGACCTTTTCAAGGAAGTATCCGC
>CAJXHQ010000150.1 GCA_913054485.1 uncultured Paracoccaceae bacterium | reverse complement strand
ATCGAGCCCCGCCACGGCGATGCCGCAGCAGGAGGTCTCGCCCGAGCCGGAAGGCGGATCGACCGCCACGACGATCCGCCGCAGCGCCTCGGTTACCCGCAGCCGGCAGGCCTCGATCTCGTCGCGCTTCCAGAGCGCGTCCTCGCGATCCTCGATCAGTTCGCCGTCGATCTCCTGGCGCCCGAGCCGCGTGCCGCCATAGCGCCTTTCGAGCGCGGCGATGAAGCCCGGCGCGAGGTTCTGCGCATTTCCCCGCGTCTCCATGCGCACCAGCCGGGTGTCGGCATCGGCCAGCAGCCGCTTCAGAAGCGGCACCGGCCTTGGCGTCGTCGTCACCAGCTGGCGCGGATCCTGCCCGAGCCGCAGCCCGAACTGCAGCATGTCGAAGGTCTCAGCGCCGCGGACCTCGCCGACGATGATCCGGTCCGGGCGCATCCTGAGCGCATTGCGCACCAGGTCGCGCTGCAGTACGGCCCCTTCGCCAGAAGGGTTCGGCGGCCGGGTCTCCAGCCGCACCACATGGGTTTTCTGCAACTGCAGTTCTGCCGCATCCTCGATCGTGACGATGCGCGAGCGCGGGTCGATATAGGCGGAAATGGCGTTCAGCATCGTGGTCTTGCCGGAACCGGTGCCGCCGGAAACCAGGATGTTCATCCGGGCGTCCACCAGGCCGCTGAGGAAGTCCGCGGCTTTGCGGTTCAGCGCATTGCCTTCCACCAGCCGGTCCAGGGTCAGCGGGTCGCGGGCAAACTTGCGGATCGACAGCGACGGGCCGTCAATGGCGCAGGGCCGGATGATCGCATTGACCCGGCTGCCGTCCTCAAGGCGGGCATCCACCCAGGGGTTGCTTTCGTCCACCCGGCGGCCGACACGGGACACCACCTTGTCGATGATCCGCAGCAGGTGTTTTTCATCACTGAAGCGCACATCGGTCTGTTGCAGGACACCGGCGCGTTCGACAAAAACCGTTTCATGGCCGTTCACCAGGATATCGTTCACCGAAGGATCAGCCAGAAGCGGTTCCAGCGGGCCAAGGCCCAGAACTTCGTTTATCAGGTCATCCACCAGCTGGCGAAACTCCTCGGCGCGCAGCGGTACGTTGCGCTCTGCCAGGACTTCATTCACCAGGCCTGCCACTTCGCGGCGCAGATCCTCGGGCTGCACCTTGTCGATAACGGCCAGGTTCAGCCGTTCGATCAGGGCCCGGTGCAGTTCACCCTTCAGCTCTAGCCGCTCGGCCAGCTTAGGATCAAGCACTTCAACGGTTCTGTCCATGCCGGCCGTATCCGCACGAAGCGGCACAACCTTGCCGGCATCGGATTTGGACGGGCGGTTTCCGAATTTTCCAAACATAGCTGTCCCCTCAGTTCACGGTTGCGGATTGGGCCTGGCGAGCGTCGATCATACTTGCAGCAAGTCGGCGGATCCCCTTGATCAGCGCAGATCGGGACGCCGCCGTGGACAACGGCACGCCCTGATCCGCGGCTGCCAGTGCTGCAGCCGGATCATCGGCCAGCCAATGGTCGAAAGGCCGCTGCAATACCCGGGAGGCTTCCTTTTCATGGCTGGCGGCAAACATCGGCTTGCGCTTGCGGTTGATCACCACATCCACCTCCAGGCCAACATTCACCCCGCCGTAGAATTTTATCAGCCGCTGCGCCTGGGCTATCGACGGCACCGAACAATCGGTGACCATCACCAGCCGCTCGCTGGCCTCCAGAACCGGCGAAAGCCACTCCACCAGCACCCGCGGAAGGTCCACGACCACATAGTCGAACTGGGAGCGCAGCTGCGTGATCAAGGCCTGGATCTGCTGCGCCTCAAGCATGTGCAGCGGGGCAAACTCTGCCGGGGCCGGAAGGACCCAGAGCCCTGCAGAGGCTTCGGTCATCGACTGCTGCAGAAAGGTGGCATCCGGCATCAGGCCCTCATCGGCCATCTGGTAAAGGCAGCGACCCGGCTGCAGGTCCAGGAAGCTGGATACCGCACCGAACTGCAGGTCCAGATCCACCAGGGCCACTTTGCTGGCAGCGGTCTTGGTGCGGAAACCGCTACGCTGGGTCAGGCTGTCGGCCAGGTTCACGGCCACTGTTGTCGCCCCGGCGCCGCCGCGGGCATGGGCAACCGGAATGACCATGCCGTTGCGGCTGCCTTCCGCGGCGGCGGTGCCCTGCCCGGCGTCGCTGTCCATAACCTTCCAGAGCGTCCCGGCCAGCTCATCGGGTGTCAGATTGTCGGGTAGCACGTCGCTCACCCCCGCCTCGGACAGCCGCCGCATGTCAGCAAACGGGGTCCGGGCATCCGCCAGGGCGATAACCTGCGCCCCGCTTTGCACCCGGCTGCGGATTTCACGGACGGCGGCCACGTCCCGGTCGGTGTCGCCTTCGGGGCAGAAGATCACCAGATCGTTCTTGAGGGCCAGTTCGCTCGCGGTACCGTTCATCTCGCTCAGCGTGGCGTCGCAGCGTTTGAGCACGGTTTCGGGCCGGAATTGCACCACGCTTTCCACCAGCGCGCTGATGTCCGGGTTCTTCGAGATCAGGACAATGGATTTGCCTTCGGTCTGCATGGCGGGCTCCTTATGGCTGCGCATCATCCGTTGCTGCCCAGGGCGAGATCTTCGCCGGGCAGAGAAACGCTCATTGGAGGGAACGGAACCGTCGCTGCCAGCGCCGGATCCGCAGTGGCACCGGTCAGGGCAACAAGGCCGCCGAGCGGTGTAAGGAATTCGAAGTCGACGTTCTGCAGCCCGACGGTGACAACCGGCACGTAAGGACCGCCGAGAAAGCCGAGATTGCTGTCATAGGCGTAGCTGAACGACAGGTTCGAGATATCCGCACTAACCGGCAATGCCCCCTGCACCAGGGGCCAGATCTCGCTGGCGGTGGCGCTGGCGGCATTGCCGCTGCAGGTGACGGTGCCGGGATCGGCGCAAGTGCCCGCACCAGCGCGGCAGGAGGTGCCGAACTCGGGCGGCGTGCCGGTTACGGTGGCTGGGCGCACATGGGTCTCCGGCACGCTGGCGCAGACCGGCGGGCGGACGGCGGCAACGCGGGACGCGATATTCATCGCCCTCTCGGCGGCCACATAGTGAAAGGCCATCCGCCCGAAGTCGATCATGCCCATGAAGATTAGCAGGAACAGCGGCATCACTAGCGCCAGTTCAGGAAGGGTCGCGCCCTCCTGATCCCGCAGGAAACGTAGGACAACGCCGGGCCGCGCCTTACTTTGTTTCTCCGAGTGTTTCATGTTCCGAACACCTTGCTCTGGTCCGAGATTTCTGTGGTGATCGTTGGGCGGGCGGTGCCGTTGAAGGTAAAGACATCCGCAAAGGGAAAGGTGATCGTGAGGCTGGCAGTCACTTCCACAACAGGTGCAGGAGATACCCGGTAGTTGCCTGAGGTGCAGGTGAGGGTCGCAGTGACCCCTGTAACGGCCAGGCCTGCCGGGAAAATGCCATAGCCGCTGGCACCAGTGCGCACGATGTTTTCCAGGTCGCTGGTATATCCGGCAACCGAGCCGCCGCTGGTGCAGATGTCGCCGGGAGCGACCCGCGCCAGATAGCGGGCAGCATCCCGCACGTCGGATATGGCCGCCTGGTAGCTCCAGAACATACGGCCGCCTTCGATGGTGACCGCAAAAAGCAGGATCATGATGGGCAGCATCATGGTGAACTCCACCAGTGCGGCGCCGTCTTCGCTATGCCTCCAATCTGAGGACAAATCTCTGATACGTTCGAAAAAATTCATCCTGATCACCGGTACAGCTGAACAACGTCGCGGAAAATGCCGGCATCACCTGTCCCGCCGGCCCCGCCGCCGGCCGTGCCAATTACTTCGCCCCAGATGTCCAAGGTGGGCGGGCTGGTGCCGTCATCCCCGACCGGTTCGGTCAGGAAGATCTCCACAAATTCTTCAACCGGAACATCGGTAGTCGATCCGCTGATGGGATTTGCGGTGCAGTCGATCGCTGCAGCAACCACCACACGGCGCTTCGGATCACTGCTTTGATTGTTCGAACATTGCGGACGGCCGGTTTCGGACAGTCCCGAGAGGATCGCAGCCGAGGACCCGGCACCGCCGGCCGCGGCAATCTCGGCCAAGTAATAAGCATAGCGGGTGGCCGCTAAGAGGTGCGGATCGGCACCGCCATAATTGGTGTTCACATAAGCCGTCCGTCCGGCCGACCAATCACCATCGCCAAAGCGGGAACAAGTGCCCAGACCAAAACAGGTGTCGCGCGGCAGGCCAAGCGAGTCGGGGGAGACTTCTTCGTTGTTGCCGATGCAGGAGCCGCCGCCGTTGGGCACGATGCCCTTGATCACATTTGGTGCAGGTGCATAGTCTGGGTCATTGCGCTCGCCATTCATGATGGACTTGTAGATGTCGAAGCGCACGTTGAAGACCGCATCTTCGATCCCGACTTTCTGGCCCGGTTCGGTGTCCACGCCGCGCTGATCGAAACATTGGGTGACGCTGCCATCGGCCCCAAGCAGGCAGGCGTCCATATTGACCCCGTTCAGCCCGGCGCAGGGTCCTTCGTCGTCCACCGCGACTTTGGAGGGATCAAGAAACCCGAAGTCGCCGGGCCCCCAGGCCGCGCCACTGCCGCCCGACCGCATACGGATCATGGTGCCTGCATTAGCGTCCGCGCTCCAGCCAGGAGGGATGCAAAACATCAGCGGAGTCACGTCACAGGCGTATAGGGTAAAGCCCGCCACCGCGGTTGCCGAAGCGTTTTCATTCGGACCGGCATTGCCGCTCAGTGCCGCAAAAACTGCGCCGAAAGTGGCCGCGACTGTGCTGTCTATTACGTCGGCATGCACATAGCGGGCCTCAGCCGGGTCGGTGGTGACTGCGGTCAGCGGGTCCGTATCGCTGGCGGGGATATCCGAGTAGAAGGTCAGAGTGAAATCGGCCGCGCCGCTCAATGCGTCATCGCCGCTGCCAAAGGTCTTGCGGTCGGCGATCAGATTCTCAGCAGCGGCCTGGGCGCGGGAAAGCGCATCTGCGTTGCCGTCAAGCTCTCCGGCAGCAGCCAGCGCGATATTGTCGGCATAGGCCTGAAGCTCGCTGCGTGTGATGCCGATGCGGCCAAGGTCGAAGGAGAGTGCAACAATACCGAAGAGCACCACGAAGCTCACACCCCACATGACAAGCATGGCACCGCTGTCGTCTGCTGCAAAGCGTCTTATGCTGGCTGGCAAGGTCATATTGGCACTCCCGGTCTCTGATCTCAGCGCAGTTCCGTGCGGGTGATTTCAGTGCCGCGGCGGATCAGGACGGTCCTGACCGGCTTATCTTCCGGCACCGGCGACAGCTCGCGCAACACATCACTGAGACCAATGGATTCCAGCGGCTCGTCCGGTTCGGTTGCGTCGATCTTGCGCAGGGCAAGGCTCAGCGTCCCGGCCCGCTGTGCCAGCGCCAGCCGCTGGCTTTCTTCTGGTGTGACCTCCACGGTCACGGTGCGGGCGACGCCCGGGGTGTCAGTTTCTTCATTTGCATCCTGATCGACACCGATCACCCGCGCGTTCTGCAGAATTGTAACGGTGGTCAGATCCTCGCCGCGTCCTTGTGTGAGCAGGATGTCGACATGGTCGCCCGGCGTCACGAAACCGCCGACCGCCGTTTCCGCGCTGACCTTGATGGCCATGGCCCGGTGGTCGGGGCTGAGGGTCTGCACAATGGTGACTTTCTCGCCGAACTCCGACACTCGCGCGGTCCGGATCAGCTCGCCCTGGGCAATGGCCCGGCGTGCCCGGCGCGGCGCCTGGCCAGCTGCAGGCAACAGGCTGCCGTACCCCGTGTAGGTGCCTTTCGGCAGCGCCTCCAGCGGCCAGTCGATTGTTGTCAGTGCCTGGGCCTCAATCACGCTGCCAAAGGAGATATCTTGCGAGGCCACCACGGCTTTGACCATCTCCAGCCCCGCCGGAGCGGCTGCGGTTTGCTGGCCGTCGAGATAATTTTTTGCAACAAAGGCCGAGCCGCCAGCAATAGCCAGCCCGGCAAACATGCTGAGAATGGATGAAAAATGCATGGTGTTGCCCCCTTTGCGGTCATCGGATGGGTTGTCCGCTCCAGGGCCAGGCGAAACCAGCTATGGGCCGACACGAGGGAGCCGGAGCTCCTCTATGGCGATGCCCGGACCGCATGGCAGACTGGGCATCGCATTCTTCTGTTCGATGTCCGGGTTAGGGGTTCGGCATCTCGTTGCCTGCTGCGGTCATGGCATTTCCGATCTCGGTGCCCAGGTTGGTCAACGCCAGGGTGCCGAGGCCAACGGCCAGGGCGATAGCGATGCCGTATTCCACCAGCGTTACGCCGCGTTCATCATAGCGCAGCCGGATAAAGAGCTTGGTCAGATAAGAAGTCATTTCAGCCTCCCTTTCGAGGTTGCCCGCCAGGTTTCCGGCGGTTCGGGCAGCGCATCGGATGGCACTGCGTGTCCTATGAGACTGGGCCGGTTGCAGCAGCGCCGCATCACCCGGAAAGGCCAATTGCTCCCGTTTTAGGTGTGTTTCTCTCGCTCACATCCGGTTTTACGCAGACTTTTCGGCTTGCCGGCATCAGCTTAAGTCTTACGAGCAATCAAGGAACTCGAGCTGATGTTGGTGTTGGAACACCTTACGAAGGAAGCCTCTTAAAATGCAGGAAACGGGATGACTGCTTTAACTTGGTAGTCTGGCAGTTTCATACCCGCAGCCGAGGTCTGCTTCCCCGCTGACCTTCAAATTTCTTCGCAACGGCGGCACAGATCGCGCGCCTGCGGCGAAAGACAGGTTTGTCCGCACAGTGTGAATTCGCCGCTCTGGGAATTTAGCAGGTGCAGAAAAAGTCCGAATTGACGGGCCGCACCACGGTGCCCGGTTGCGAGGCGAGTGACCGCAACGGACCGATAGCCGGGCTGGGGGCTGGAGTTCTGTAAGTCGGCCTAAAGGCGCAGGCATTGGGGTGGGCTGCTCTCAGCCATCCTTCTCAGCGTATCCAGGGTGAGTAGTCTTGTTCATAGCGCCGACGTTTCGGCTGGGCCGGGAATTATGTGAGGCCTTTCCGAGTTTTGCCGTTGGTTCATTGAAACTGCTCGGCGCCAATGATATTCTTGGGGGGAGGCGACGGACCGGTTGAGACAGCGCCTCCCCGCCTCTGAACAGAGGTCAACGCGCGAGCGGGATATCCAAAGTGGACACCGGATCCCAGGGCCGCCTTCGGGCGGCCCTCTGCCGTTTGCGCCGTCAGTCCTGCCAGTCTCAAACGCATCGGTTTCGGAGGTGATGCATGTCTTGCTTGGCCGCCATCCGCTCGCCAATCAGTTCTCACTGATCGCGGACAGCTCTCGCCTGTCTGTCGTCAGATTTTTCCGGAGAGCTGAGGCTGTATCGTAACGGAGGCTCTGGTTCGATTTCTGT
>CAJXHQ010000149.1 GCA_913054485.1 uncultured Paracoccaceae bacterium | reverse complement strand
GTGCAGGACATCTTTGCCGATATCTTCGCCGCCGAGGCGGGTTTCGCGCGTGATGGCCGCCAGTTCGATCGCTTGCTGGAAGAGGGCGACAGCCTGGTGATCGGGGGGCTTGAATGCCGCGTGCTGCATACGCCGGGCCATACGCCGGCCTGCGTGAGCTACGTGATCGGCGACGCCGTCTTCGTCGGCGATACTCTGTTCATGCCTGATTACGGCACCGTGCGCTGCGATTTCCCCGGCGGCGATGCAGGGCAGCTCTATGACTCGATCCAGCGTGTGCTGGCCTTGCCGGATGCGACCCGGCTTTTCATGTGCCACGACTACGGCGGCCGGGGGCGCGATGTCGCCTGGGAAACCACCGTCGGCGAAGAACGCACCCGCAATATCCACGTCGGCGGCGGCAAAAGCCGTGAAGACTTTGTCGCCCTGCGCGATGCCACGCTGAAAATGCCAAGGCTGATCCTGCCTTCGCTGCAGGTCAACATGCGCGCCGGGGAGGTGCCTGCAGACGAACACGGCAAACCGCTGCTGAAAGTGCCATTGAACGCGCTTCGACAGCAGCTGCGCGGGTCATGTTTTTTCCGAATACCGCCCCGCATTTATCTGTATTGGGAATGACGAGATGAGTTTCCTAGCCTCGCCTCAAATGAGGAGGAAGACATGGACACTCAATCTGCTGCCAACCGGCTGCACCCCGCCGCGGAAATGTATGCCGCAGAGTGCAAATCCGGCGCCTTGTCGCGCCGCGAATTTATGGCCCGCACAACTGCTCTGGGGGTCTCGGGCGCCGCGGTCTACGGGCTGCTGGGGCTGGCGCAGCCCGACCAGGCCGCGGCTCCCGCCAAACAGGGCGGCACCCTGCGCGTCCAGCTGCAGATCAAGGCGCTGAAAGCACCGCGCGTCACCGACTGGAGCGAGATTGCCAATGTCTACCGCGGCCAGTTCGATTACCTGATCGAATACAACAACGACGGCACCTTCCGCGGCATGCTGCTGGAGAGCTGGGAGGCCAATGAGGACGCCACCGCCTTTACCCTGAAGGTGCGCCAAGGTGTCACCTGGCACGACGGCTCGCCGCTGACGGCCGAACATATCGCCTGGAACATCGAAGGCTGGTGCGACAAGACCGTCGAGGGCAACTCGATGGCCGGCCGCATGGCCACGATGATCGACCCCGAGACCCAGAAGGCACTGCCCGGCGCGGTCGAAATCGTCGATGACCGCACCATCCGGCTGAACCTGCCGCGCCCCGATATCTCGATCATCCCGGGGATGGCGGATTACCCCGCGGCCATCGTGCACCCCAGCTTCGCCGCCAGCGACGTTGCCGCCAACCTTGGCACCGGCCCCTACAAGATCACCGAAATGGAGGTCGGCGTGCAGGCCAGGCTAGAGCGCGCCGAGGGCCACAGCTGGTGGGGCACCGAGGTCTATGGCGGCCCCTACCTGGACCGGATCGAATATATCGACTTCGGCACCGATCCCTCGGCCTGGCTGGCGGCACTGGAATCCGAAGAAGTGGACATGGTGCAGGAATCGGTCGGCGAATTCATCGACGTGATGGACTCGCTGGGCTACGAGAAGAGCGAAGTTGTCACCGCGGCGACCATCGTCATCCGCCCCAACCAGCAGGCCGAAGTGGACGGGATCAAACCCTATGCCGACGCCCGCGTGCGCCGCGCCCTGGCGATGGCCGTGGACAACAGCATCTGCCTGGAGCTGGGCGTCGGCGGCCGCGGTATCCCGGCGGAGAACCACCACATTGCGCCAATGCACCCGGAATATGCCGAGCTGCCGCCGCAGAAGCACGATCCCGAAGGTGCCCTGGCGCTGATGAAAGAAGCCGGCATGGCGGATTTCGAGCATGAAATCATCTCCATCGACGATGACTGGCGCAAGAACACCACCGATTCCGTAGCCGCCCAGCTGCGCGATGCCGGCATGAAGGTGAAGCGCACGGTGCTGCCCGGCTCCACCTTCTGGAACGACTGGACCAAGTACCCGTTCTCCTCGACCAACTGGAACCACCGGGCGCTGGGTGTTCAGCTGCTGGCTGTGGCCTACCGGTCGGGCGAGGCGTGGAACGAAAGCGGTTTTGCCAATGCCGAGTTCGACGCCCTGCTGGAAGAGGCGCTGTCGGTCAACGAGGCGGATCAGCGCCGCGTGGTGATGGCGAAGATCCAGAAGCTGATGCAGGACGAAGGCGTGATGATCCAGCCCTACTGGCGGTCGCTCTACCGTCACTGGCGCGCCGGGCTGACCGGCACCGATATGCATATCACGCTGGATCACCAGCACTACAAATGGGGCTTCACCGCCTGATACCTGTTCCCATCTGCGCCCGGGCTTACCGGGCGCAGCCTAGCCGCCTGAGGAAGTCTCCCGCAGGCGGCTTTTTTCTGTCCCCGGTTCCGGTTCAGCCGCCCCGCTTGGCAGGTGTGTAATCAAAGGCCCATTCGTTGTAGGTGGTCTGGCCGCGGAACCAGTCCTTCTGGACCTCCCCGCCGGCATCGTGATCCCAGGGCGTATAGCGGCCTTCTTCCAGCGCGCGTTGCACAAACAGCCGGCGCTGCTGATCGCCAAGGATCTCCTGCGTCAGGCCTGCCTCGTCCCAGCGCTCTGCCACCTCCGCCCGCAGCGCGGCTTCCGCTTCAGCGTGGTCCGGGTGGCAAATGAGGTTGCTCAGCTCCTGCGGATCGCCGGGCAGGTGGAACATCTGCGCCGGGTGCTCGCCCGAATGGATGTATTTATAGTCCCCGCGGCGGATCATGAAGGCTGGCGCATTGACGCCTTCACTCAGGATCTCCGCAAAGACGGCACGCGGCGCGGCCTCACCGCCGGTCAGCAGCGGCACCAGGCTTTCGCCGTCCAGCGCCCCACAGGCCGGGACCGGCTCACCGCCATTGCCCATGGCCGCAAAGCTCGGCAGCAGATCCACCAGCGACACCAGGTCCTGCACCCGCCCTGCCCTATAGCTTGCCGGATAATGTACGATCAGCGGGACCCGCATGGCCGGCTCGAAGAAATTTTTCTTCAGCCACATGCCGCGCTCGCCCAGCATCTCGCCATGGTCCGAGGTGAAGACAATGATGGTGTTGGTGGCCAGCCCGGCCTCTTCCAGCGCGGCGCAGAGCTGTGCAATCTGCGCGTCAATGAAACTGACCGCACCATAATAGCCGCGCCGCGCGCGCCGGATTTCGTGATCCTCGAAAGAGGCGCTCAGAAGCCCCGCCTGCCGCATCAGGTTCAGGCTGTGGCCGTCGCGTTCGGACGCAGGGATCGATCCCACCTCAGGCATCGGGATCTCAACATCGTCATAGAGCGACCAGAATTCTTCGGTGCAGACAAAGGGGTCATGCGGATGGGTGTAGCTGGCGGTCAGGAACAGGGGGCGGCCATCACCGTTCGCCGCGTGATCCTTGATAAAAGCAACCGATTCCTGCGTGACCCGCGTGTCATAGCGCAGCTGCACGCTGTCCTCGCACAGGCCTGATTTGGTTACCATCCGCGTGTCGGTCAGATCCGTATGTTCCGTCGCCTGCCAGTCGGCTGACCAGCTGAAGTCGGACGGGTAGATGTCCGAGGTCAGCCGCGCCTCGTAGCCGTGCAGCTGGTCCGGCCCGCAGAAATGCATCTTGCCGCTCAGCGCCGTGCGGTAGCCCAGATTGCGCAGGTAATGCGCCATGGTCGGCGACGAGGCTGCCAGTTCCGCGCCGTTGTCGTAAGCCCCCACCTTGGACGCCAGCCGCCCGGTCATCATCGAATAGCGCGAGGGCGCGCAGAGCGGGAAATTGCAGTAAGCGTTCTCAAACACCACGCCGCCGCCGGCCAGCTGATCCAGCTTCGGCGTGATGCTGGTCGGGTTGCCATAGGCCCGTAACGCCAACGCGGTCATCTGGTCCGCCTGGATAAACAGGATATTGGGTTGAACCGGCCCCGCCGGAGGGGTGTCTGAAGCCATCTGCCGCACTCTCGCCTGGTAAGAATCCTCGACATCGGTATCGAACGGGACTATGCATTTCCAATATAATTTACTGCCTCGCCCATACAGAAACTTGATACAGTAGCCGCCCGCCATGAAAATCCGCCATACCCAGATCGAAGCCTTCCGGGCAGTGATGACCACCGGATCCATCACCAATGCGGCCGCGATTCTGAACAAGTCGCAGCCCAGCGTCACCCGCTTTGTCCATGATCTGGAGCACGCCATCGGTTTTGCCCTGTTTCACCGCCAGGGCGGGCGTATCTTCCCGACCGAGGAAGCCAAGGTGTTCTACAAGGAGGTGGAGCGCTCTTTCACCGGGCTGATGCAGCTGGAGAAGACCGCGCGCGAGATCGGCCAGCTCAGGACCATGCGGCTGCCGCTGGCGACGATCCCTGCCCCGATGCTGGAGGTGATCCCGCAGACGGTGAAACGGCTGAACAGCGGCGGCCATCAGGTTGCCGTCAACGCCATCGTGCATGCCTCACCCCGGGTGGTCGAACGTGTGCGTTCCGAACAGGTGGTGCTGGGGTTGTGCAACGTCCAGCAGGCCGAGCCGGGGATCGAGATCGTCCGCAAATACAGCTTCCCCTATTGCCTGGTCATGCTGCCCGACCACCCGCTGGCCAAGCTGCAATCGGTCAGCCTCGACGCGCTCAGCGAGCATCCGTTCATCTCGCTCGGAGAGGAGCATTTCGCCGCCCAGGGCGCCGACCCGGAGAGCCTCGCCAAGCTGCGCGCCGCGACGGTGATCGAGACCGAGCTCTCCTATTCCGTTTGCTGTTTCGCGCTGCAGGGGCTGGGGGTGGCGATTGCCGACCCGCTGACTGCGCGGTTCTTCAGCACCAAGGGGCTGGTGTCGCGGCCGCTGCAGACGCTGATCCCCTACGACCTGTCACTGATCGAGCCCGCCTTCACCCACCGCGGCCGCGGGGTGGACCAGGTGATCGAGCACATGGACGCGCTGCTGGCCGAGGCCGTCGCATGAAGCCTCAGGCTCAATAGGTCGCGAGGGAAATCCCGCCAGCCTCCGGCGCGGGCGGGAATTCCTGCGCCATGCGGTCCAGCAGCGACTGCCGGATCTCCGCCTTGGCCGGGTTGAAATAGAGGTTATGGTGCTCCCCCGGATCAACCTCAAGATCGAACAACTCGCCCCAGTCTGCATCGCCGGGATACTCGGTCAGCCGCCAGCCGCCGGTGATGATGGTCTGGTTGTAGGTCTCGGCCCGGGTGCGGGCATGGTATTCGCCGTAAACGCAGCTGCGCCCCGGAGCCTGCCCATCACCCAGCATTGCCGCAAAGGAAATCCCGCCGGTCGGCGCCGCGGGCAGGCCGAGGTAGCCCTGCAGCGTGGCGCGCAAGTCCACATGGCTGGTCAGCCCCTCGCGCCGCCCCGGCACCACCCCGGGGCCGGCCATGATCATCGGCACCTTCAGCAGCGCGCTGTAGCCCACCGGCCCCTTGCGGATCAGCCCGTGATCGCCCAGCAGCTCGCCGTGGTCCGAGGTGAAGATCACCAGCGTATCCTCCGCCAGCCCCTGCTCTTCCAGCTCTGCCAGAATACGGCCGACGTTGTGGTCGATCATCGAGATCATGCCGTAAGTATGGGCAATGGCCTGCCGCACCGAGGCATCGGACATCCCCCGCGTCGTCTGCAGAAACCCCTGTTCGCGCGGCGGGCCGGGGTTCACCAGGAAGTCCACGTAGGACCCCGCAGCCTCCTCCGCGTCGCCGTCCAGCACAAAGGAGGGCATGGCGTCCAGCTCGCCCTCGACCCTGGCCGGCGCGGGCATGTCCGCCGGATCGTACATGTCGCACCAGGGTGCCGGCGGCGAAAACGGGTGATGCGGATCCGGATAGGAGACGAACAGGAAAAACGGCTCTTCCTTGTCTTGTTCCTTCAGGAAATCGCAGGCGTTGTCGGTGATCCAGGTGTTGTAATGCAGCTCTTCCGGGATCGCCGCCTTCCAGACCTCGTCCAGATCCTCCGGCCCCGGCTCCAGCGCCTGCTCCGGCCCATAGAGCGCAGCAGCCTCCGGCGCCTTCTCCTTCAGCCACTTGGCGTAATGCCCGCCTTCGGTTGCGCAGACGGATTCGCCGATCAGGATGCCAACCGTGTCAAACCCGTAGAAAGGCCCCTGCCAGCTCTCGCTCTCGGGCAGGCTCCAGAAAGCATTGGAATCCGGCATCTTATGCTCCGGTCCGGCCAGAATGGGCTGAAAGTGGAACTTGCCTACCCCATGGGTCCGGTAACCTGATGCCTTCATATCATGGGTCAGCAGCGGCCTGTCCTCTGCCAGCGCCACGCCGTTGCGGGTCAGCCCGTGGTCGCGCGCATATTGCCCGCTGAACAGCGAAGCGCGGCTGGGCGAGCAGATCTGGTTCGGCGTGTGATGCTGCGCAAACACCGCCCCCCGCGCCGCCAGCGCATCCAGATGCGGCGTGCGGATCTGGTGGTTGCCAAGGCAGCCCAGGCTGTCGGCCCGCTGCTGGTCGGTCATGATCAGGATGACATTGGGGGCCATGATGGTTTCCTTGCCGGGGTCTGGATTTAAGTCTGCACTCGCAGCCTGCTCGATGCGGCCAAAAACTGCCCTCCGCTCTGCAGCCTAGAAGGTCCGGCCCGGCCCTCCCAATACAAATTGTTCCGTACGGGAATTCAGAATTGTTATGCCGAACAGGAGGGTGCTTATATCAACTTCAACGGTCAGCAGTTTGGGACGTTCGAACAATCTGGTCATGCAGCTTCGGCGAACAAGTCTGGCGACGAACTTGATCTCCATGAGCACTCCGAAGGGCGTTACTGCACAAGCCGGGTGTTGTGCAGACTTCCCCCTTTCCTGGACGGGCTTACCCCGCAGCCTCAGTGAAAGGTCTCCCAAGATCCGTGCGGCAAAGCCCCGTTGACCTTTGTTGAAGAGAGCACAGTGCCGCGGTGCAATCCGTTTGGAGGACGGGCACTCAGGTGATCTTGCCCTGCTGCAGCGAAGGTGAGACGCCAAAGGCCGCCCGGTAGACCCGAGAAAAATGACCGGGACTGTCGTATCCGCAGGCCAGCGCGATCTCGGTGATTGGCTTGTCGGTCTGGATCAGGAGGTGGCGGGCGCGTTCCAGCCGCATTTCGACGTAGTATTTCTTGGGCGAACAATTCAGGTATTTGCCGAACAGGCGTTCCAGCTGACGGGTTGAGATGCCGATTTCTTCCGCAATACAGGCCGGTGATACCGGGCAGTCCAGGGTGTCGTTCATCTTCTGGATTGCCTTGGCCAGATGCGGGTTGCGCATCCCGTGGCGCGATTGCAGCGAGACGCGCTGTTCGGCGGAGGCTCCGCGAACCGCATTATAGACCATCTGGTCCGCGACCGGGAGAGCCAGATCGTTGCTATGTTCCCGCCTGATCAGGTGCAGCATCAAGTCCGCCGTGGCGGTCCCCCCCGATGCCGTGAT
>CAJXHQ010000148.1 GCA_913054485.1 uncultured Paracoccaceae bacterium | reverse complement strand
CCTACCACGGGCACCGCGCGTCTTTGCGCGCACGCCGGCTGAACAACCGCCCGCCGGGACGACGGAGAAACTGCCTTTCTCCAAACGTCTCAACACAAGGAATTCTCCCATGAGCACCATCCAGTCCCGCATCGTCCGCTACGGCGAGCTGAAACCCTGCAAGACCGCCTTCATCGACGCCCATACGCCGGGTTCCGACCAGAAGGAAAACTTCACCATCATCGGCGGTGGTGTCTCCGAAAGCCCGGACCAGCACGTCCACATCACCGACAAGATCGGCTTCAACATCGGCGCGGCCGGCCAGCCGCCGAAATGCCGCAACTCCCTGCACAGCCACACCACGGCGGAGGTGTTTTTTGTCGCCAAGGGCCGCTGGCGTTTCTTCTGGGGCCTGCACGGCACCGCGGGCGAATTCATCGCCGAAGAAGGCGATATCTTCAACATCCCCACCGGCATCTTCCGCGGCTTTGAAAATGTCGGTCAGGACTACGGCATGATCATGGCCGTCCTCGGCGGTGACGACGCCGGCGGCGGTGTGACCTGGGCACCCCATGTGATCCAGGAAGCGCAGTCCCATGGGCTGATGCTGGGCGAAAACGGCGTGCTTTATGACAGCAAGAAAGGTCAGGAGCTGCCCCATAACGTGAACCCGATGCCGCTCTTGACCGAAGAGCAGCTGAAGGATTTCCCGGAAGTCCCCGCCGAGGATGTGATCCCCGGCTATGTAGCGCGCTACTGGGACCTGATGGCGCTGTCGGCGAAGAAACCGGCCAAGGTGATCGGCGAAGACGCGATCCTGAAGGACAAACCCGGTTTCGAGGTCGACTTCCTGAGCCGCGGCTCTGCCGTTACGGCGCAGGTGGCGGCAGATAAACCCGTTGTTCTGATGCCGGCGACCGGCCACTGGCGCATCACCATCAACGAGGTCGAGACCACGCTGTCGGCCGGTGACACCGCGCTGGTGCTGCCCGGCGAAAGCTACAGTGTCGCGCCCTCGATGACCGGCGAGGCGGGGTTGTACCGGATCACCGCGACCGACGATGAGGCCGGGGCCACCTGGGCCGGCTGAACCTGAGGCAACGCGCCGCCGGGAGGGGCATCGAGCCCCGCCCGGCGGCTGTCCGCCCTTCGGGACGGACTCCGCCCGCGGCAAGCGGGCATCTGATTTTGAGAACAAGAGGATAGCTTCCATGACAAAGATCCGCACATCGCACGTCGGCTCGCTCCCCCGTACACAGGAGGTGGTGGATTTCATCTTCGCCCGCGAGAATGAACAGTCTTTTGAACAGGGTGCTTTTGACGTCTGCATGACCGCCGCGGTCAGCGAGACCGTGAAGAAACAGGTTGCAGCGGGCGTGGATATTGTCAGCGACGGCGAGACCTCGAAGATCTCTTATGCAACTTACGTGAAGGACCGTTACACCGGCTTTTCCGGTGACAGCCCGCGCAATGCGCCGGCCGATCTGAAAATGTTTCCGGGCTTCCTGAAACGGCTGGCCGACGACGGCGGCACACCGCAATATGCACGGCCCATGTGCACCGGCGAAGTGCGCTCCAAAGGGCAGGATGAGCTGAACAAAGACATCGCCAACCTGAAAGCTGCCATGGCCGAACATGGGGCCGAGCGCGGCTTTATGAACGCGGCCTCCCCGGGCGTGATCTCGCTGTTCCTGCAGAACGATTTCTACGGCAGCCGCGAGGCCTATCTGGCCGCGCTGGCGGATGCCATGAAGGAAGAATACGAAACCATCGTGGGCGCAGGTCTTGACCTGCAGCTGGACTGCCCGGACCTGGCCCTGTCGCGCCACATGCTGTTTGCCGACCTGTCCGACGCCGAGTTCCTGACTATCGCCAACATGCATGTGGAGGCCCTGAACCACGCGCTTCAGAACGTGCCTGCTGACAAGGTGCGGGTACATATCTGCTGGGGCAATTATGAAGGCCCGCATTGCTGCGATATCCCCATGGACAAGGTCTTCGCCACGTTGATGAATACCAAGGCGCAATACCTGCTGTTTGAGACCTCCAACCCGCGCCACGCCCACGAATGGACCGTGTTCCGCGACCGCAAGGCGGAGATCCCGGCGGACAAGATCCTGGTGCCCGGCGTAGTCGACACCACCACCAACTATGTTGAGCACCCCGAGCTGGTCGCCCAGCGGATCGAGCGGTTCGCGGGCATCGTCGGCGCGGAGCGCGTGATTGCGGGCAGCGACTGCGGCTTTGGCACATTCGCAGGCTTTGGCGCGGTGGATCCGGACATTGCCTATGCCAAGCTGGGCTCCCTGTCTGAGGGCGCGAAACTGGCGTCCGGCCGGCTGTGACGCCGCTGCTGCTCCTGCCGGGCATGATGTGCGACGCCCGGCTGTTTGCGCCGCAAATCGCCGCCTTCTCCGGCAGGCGCGCGGTGATGTGCGCGCCCATCGGCGGGCATGATACCGTGCAGGCGCTGGCGGCAGAGGTGCTGGAGAATGCGCCTGAAACCTTTGCGCTGGCAGGCCTCTCCATGGGCGGCATCGTCGCCATGGAGGTTCTGCGGCAGGCAGCCGAGCGCATCGCAGGCCTGGCGCTGCTGGACACCAACCCGCTGGCCGAAAAGCCGGAGGTGAAGGCCGCCCGCGCGCCACAGATGGAAGCGGTGCGCACCGGCAATCTCTGGAAGGTCATGCGCGAAGAGATGAAGCCCAACTATCTGGTCGACGGGCCGGGGCAGGGCGCGATCCTCGACCTTTGCATGGCGATGGCGATGGATCTGGGCGATCAGGTCTTCCTGAACCAGTCCGCCGCACTGATGGCGCGTTCGGATCAGACCGATGTGCTGCGCGCCTATGGCGGCCCGTCGCTGGTGCTCTGCGGGGCGGAAGACACGCTTTGCCCGGTGCACCGGCACGAGCTGATGCACGGCCTGCTGCCGAACAGCCGCCTGGAAATCATAGAAAACGCCGGCCATGTGCCGGTTCTGGAACAACCCGGACTAACCACGGCGGCACTGGCCCGCTGGCTGGAGGATATATGACCCCGTCCCTGCTGAAATTGCTGCAAGAAGTTGACACCCCCACCGTCTGCAACGCCATCGAAGTGGCGCAGGGCAAGCGCGGTTTCAACGATTTCACCCGCGGCACCATGCTGTGCTCGGCCCCTGATGAACCTGCCATCGTCGGCTATGCGCGCACAGCCAAGATCGCAGCCGTGACCCCGCCCGAAGAAGCACCGGATGTGATCAGGGAACGGCGCATGGCCTATTACCAGCATATGGCCGGCGGTGAGGGCCCGAGTGTGGCGGTGGTCGAAGACATCGACTACCCGCATTGTATCGGAGCCTATTGGGGCGAGATCAACACTACAGTGCACAAGGGGTTCGGCATGGCCGGCGCGCTGACAAATGGCGTCATGCGTGACCTGGGCGATTGCCCCGAAGGTTTCCCGGTTGTGGCAGGCTCCATCGGCCCCAGCCACGGTTTCGTGCATGTGAAGGCGATTGGCACCGCTGTGGAGATTTTCGGCATGACAGTGAGCGAGGGCGACCTGGTCCATGCCGACCGCCACGGCGCGCTGGTGGTGCCTGCGGATGTTATCGGCCGGCTGGAAGAGGCAATCCTGAAGCTCTTGAAGACTGAAAAAATCGTCCTGGAGCCGGCCCGCAAGAAAGGGTTCAATTTTGCGGAGTTCGAAAAGGCCTGGGCCGCGTTTGAAAGATCCCGGACCTGACGTGACCGGGAGCTGCTGCACTCATCCCTGGCTGCCCGGAACCGGATCAAGCTGAGTGGGCGTTCTTCAATAGTAATTCCGCCTTTGGCTCTGAGCCTCGGTAACGGGCTGGCCCAATCAAGCGCTATTGCGCAACTTAGGTGACCCGCAGAGGCAGCTCTGGCAGCCCTGAAGTTGTTTGGCGGTGTTATTTTCCAGGTCGCTGCCCAGCTTTTCAACATGACCCCAATTTTCAGGCGACACGGGGTCAGCGTCCAGGATGTCGACACAGGCGCAGGTGCCAGCTAGTGCAGGGCACTGTTTTTGCGTGAGTTCTGCAACTTCCCGCCTCGGCGCTTCCAGTGCCTCTGTGTGGCGTGTCTGCCCTGCCGACGGGTTCCTGGTCTCCAGCGAGCAGCCAACCAAACTTCACATGCTTGCCAGAATCGCTGGCTGGTATGGCCACGAATGTGCCTGCAGCGGCCTTGGCGGCATCCGCAGGGACACGCACACGGAGTCGAGAAATTCCACCTAGGACGGATGAATTTGCCATGGTCTTCACTCGCACTGTGCAGCACCTCTGTGCAGCAAACAGGCAGCGCAACCCCTTGAAAAGAAGGTATATCAAAAAAATCAGGGGATTAACTGGTGCTGCTGGAGAGAATCGAACTCTCGACCTCTCCCTTACCAAGGGAGTGCTCTACCTCTGAGCTACAGCAGCGCCGGTGAGGGGGCTTTTAGGGATAATCGCAGAAGGGTGCAAGGCCCTTCTGGACGGTTTTTTGGCACTCAGGTACAGAAGAGCTATGGCAGACGGAAAAACACAGAAAAACAAGGGTGCTGAGGCGTCCCGCGAGGACCGGCTGAAGGCCGCATTGAAGGCAAATATGGCCCGCAGGAAGGCGCAAGCCAAAGCACGGTCTGATAAAAACAGTGAATCAGACGCAGGCAGTTCAGAAAGGTAAGAGCAGATGGATTCGATTCTAGTTAAGGGAAACGGCCCGCTCAGCGGCCAGATACCGATCGCCGGCGCCAAAAACGCCTGCCTCACGCTGATGCCGGCCGCGCTCTTGAGCGAAGAACCGCTCACATTGACCAACGCGCCGCGCCTGAGCGACATCAAGACAATGACGCAGCTGCTGCAGTCGCTGGGGGCCGAGGTCACGGCCCTGCAGGACGGTCAGGTGCAGGCGATGTCCGGCCACGGCGTCAACAGCACCCACGCCGATTATGACATCGTGCGCAAGATGCGCGCTTCCAACCTGGTGCTTGGCCCGCTGCTGGCGCGGTTTGGCGAGGCCGAAGTCTCGCTGCCCGGCGGCTGCGCCATCGGTGCGCGGCCGATGGATCTGCATATTCACGGTCTGGAAGCAATGGGTGCGGAGATCGAGCTGAAAGACGGCTACCTGCACGCCAAGGTGCCTGGCGGGCTGAAAGGGGCCAAGATCGAGCTCGCTTTTGCTTCGGTCGGCGCCACAGAGAATATCGTGATGGCGGCGACGCTGGCCAAGGGCACCACCGTGCTGAAAAACGCGGCACGCGAGCCGGAAATTGTCGATCTCTGTGACTGTCTGCGCCGCATGGGTGCCCAGATCGAGGGCGACGGCAGCCCCACGATCACGATCCAAGGCGTCGACCGCCTGAATGGCGCCACCCACCCGGTGGTGACGGACCGTATCGAATTGGGCACCTATATGCTGGCCCCGGCGATCTGCGGCGGCGAGGTGGAGCTGCTGGGCGGCCGCATCGATCTGGTTGCCTCCTTCTGCGAGAAGCTGGACGCCGCAGGCATCAGCGTTTCGGAAACCAAGAACGGCCTGACCGTTGCCCGCAAAAACGGCCGGGTGAATGCGGTGGATGTGACCACCGAACCCTTCCCCGGCTTCCCCACCGATTTGCAGGCGCAGATGATGGCACTGCTGTGCACCGCCGAGGGCACCTCGGTGCTGGAAGAGAAGATTTTCGAGAACCGCTTCATGCACGCACCCGAGCTGACCCGCATGGGGGCCAATATCGAGGTCCACGGCGGCACCGCCACCGTGCACGGGGTTGAACAGCTGAAGGGCGCGCCGGTGATGGCCACCGACCTGCGCGCCTCGGTCTCGCTGATCCTGGCCGGTCTGGCGGCGGAAGGTGAAACCCTGGTCAGCCGGGTCTACCACCTGGACCGCGGCTACGAGCAGGTGGTGCGCAAGTTCTCCGGCGTGGGCGCCCATATTGAACGGATCACGAGCTGATGGCAGACGCAACATTTGAAGAAGGGCGCGAAGCCCCGCTGAACCTTGGCGCGCTGGAGGCGGCGGACCTGGAGGTCATCTCCTCCCTGGTGCAGGACGCGGTTTTCCCGGTGACGGAAATGTCCTGGCGGCCCGCTGAGCGCCGCTTTGCGCTGCTGCTGAACCGCTTCCGCTGGGAGGACCGCGACGCCGCGCAGCGCCGTGGCCGCGATTTCGAACGGGTGCAATCCCTGCTTGTGGTGAACAATGTGCTGGGCGTGGCGTCGCAGGGTGTCGACCGCGCTGACAAGGACGTGATCCTGTCGCTGCTCTCGGTCACTTTCGAGCCGGGTGAGGACGGCGCGGGCCAAGTGCTGCTGACCCTTGCTGGCGACGGTGCGATCCGGCTTGACGCCGAAGCGCTGGAGGTTTCCTTGCGCGATGTTACCCGCCCTTACCGCGCCCCGTCGGGCCATGCGCCGGATCACGGTGCGTGAGCATCCGCCGGCTGTCTGCAAAGGATACGTCGGAATACCGCGCCCTTTGGGTGGATGCGCTGGCGCTGACACCCGGTGCTTTCCTGCTTTCGTCACAGGAGGCGGCGGGCATTCCGGTTGAAACCCTTGCCGGCCGGCTTGAGAACGGCGGGAACTCGGGCATTTTCGATCAGGGATGCCTGGCAGGGGCTTTGGCCATTCGACGCCTTAGCCCTGCCCGCCTGCAGCACATAGCGGACATCGGACCGCTGTTCATATCCGAAGGCCGGCAGGAGCGCGGACTGGCCACCCGGCTCCTTGCCTCTGTGCTGGACACTGCCGCAGAGGATGGCATCCTTCAGGTAGAGTTGTGCGTGAATGAAACCAACCGCGCCGCGCTGGCTCTGTACCGCAAATCCGGGTTCTCCGTTCTGGGGCGCCGGCCGCGATCCATCCTGATGGACGGAACGCCGCGCAATGACCTTCTGATGATTAGGGCGCTGGATGGCAGTGCGGGGTTCGAAGATCAGATCCTAGGGGAGCGGGATGGATAACAAACGCGGTATTTCCCAGGCGCTCGGGCCGCTGCCAACAGGGCTGGAGATCCGTGAGGCCACGGTTTTTGACGCTTTTGCCATCAGCGGGATCCTGATCGCCTCGATCACCCATCTGTGCGGGGCCGATCACGGCAACGACCCCGCCAAGATGCTGCCCTGGCTGGAAAATAAATCACCGGCGGACGTGCGGGGCTGGATCGAAGGCGGCGCGGCCTTGCGTCTTGCCCTGCTGGACGGCCAGCCCGCTGCTGTTGGCGCGCTGTCAGCCGAAGGCGGCGTGATCCGCCTGCTCTACGCCGCCCCGCAGGCCCAGGGTACGGGCACCGGCAAGGCGCTGCTGTCCGATCTGGAAGGGCTTCTGGCCGCGCAAGGCCCGGCCGAGGCCCGCCTCACGGCTACTCTCACCGCGCTGGAGTTTTACCGCGCCCAAGGCTGGCAGGAGGCGGGTCCGCCCGAAGCCTGCTTTGGCATTCCCGGCCATCCGATGAAAAAGCGGCTCGG
>CAJXHQ010000147.1 GCA_913054485.1 uncultured Paracoccaceae bacterium | reverse complement strand
CGGGGATCCCCGCCGGCCGGTGTTGTTTCAGGCGGTCATCAGACCTTGATCTTGTTCTTGGCGAACATGTTGTAGAGCACGCCGCCAAGCGCAGCACCGATCACCCAGGCGTAGCCGGACAGGAAGCCCAGGGCCGGGTTCCAGACGGTGGCGATCGAAAACACAGCAGCAATGCCGAAGGCCTGCACAGCAGCGCCGTTCCAGCCGTTGTTGTAGTGGTAGCGGCCGCCATCCATGTTGTAGAGATCGTCTTCGTCCAGCTGCTCTTTGCGGAACGTGTAGTAGTCCACGATCATGATGCCGAAGATCGGTGCCATGCATGCGCCCATAGTGTTCACGAAGCCCGCAATGTCGATGGTGCTGATGTAGCTGGTCCAGAAACCACCGATAACCAGCGCCAGGGCAGAGGTGTCCAGACCGGCGATGCGGAAGGAGATCTTCTCAGGCGCCAGGTTGGCGATACCGTTCACGGCGGGAACGAAGTTGGCCACCAGGTTGATGCCGACGGTTGCTGCGAAGAAGGTGATCGCTGCGATCACGCCCAGCAGCACAGAGTCGGTGCGCTCGACGATCTCGGTCGGGTTGATGATGGCTTCACCGTAGACAACAGCTGCACCACCGGTGGTCAGCAGCGCCAGCGCCGAGAACAGGATCATGTTCAGCGGCAGACCGGTCAGGTTGCCCATTTTCATGGCAGACTTGTCTTTGGCGTAGCGCGAGAAGTCGGAGAAGTTGATCATCACAGCCGAGAAGTAAGCAACCATGGTGCCGACGATGGCGATGAAGCCTTTGATCTCGGTTGCGATGGTGCCTTCGGGGTTGGCGAAGATGGTGGCGGTTGCAGACAGCAGCTGGCCGTCGGACTTCTGCCACAGAACAACCACGAGGCCGATCATCACCAGGTACACGAAGGGGCCTGCGATGTTGAGGAAAGTCTCAACCCAGCCCATGCCGCGCCAGAAGATGACGATGTGGAAGGCCCAGACGATCACAAAGGAGAACCAGTCAACGCCGGTCATGCCCATGATCTCGGTGCCGCCTTCGATGCCGGTGATCAGCTTGATCAGCAGCGCCAGCGCGGTGGAGGCAAAGTAGACCTGCACGCCGTACCAGAAAACGGCGACGGTTGCGCGCAAAACAGCGGGCAGCTTGGAACCCGCGGTGCCGAGGCTGGCACGGGCGAAGACCGGGTAGGGGATACCGTATTTCTCGCCCGGCGCACCGGAGAGGTTCACCATCCACATCACAAAGAAGCCGGCAAAGATCAGCGCTGCAAATGCAGTCCAGCCGCCGACGCCGTACGAGATGAACAGCGACGCGACGAGCGAATAGCCGAACAGCGACTGAACGTCGTTTGCCCAGATGTTGAAGATGGCGAACCAGCCCCAGGTTTTTTCCTCGGCGCCGACCGGGTTGAGCGTATGGGTGCTCTCCCCTGCCATCGTGTCGCCATGGGCGACATGGGTTTCAGTTGTTGCGGTCATAGTCCCTCCCAAGGTACCGTTGTCCAAGCGGCCCTGGAGGGGCCACGGAACAGTATATTCTAATATTGCCTGTAACATTTTACAGAATATCATAGGTACGTTGTTAGCAAATTTTTGTGATAGCACTTTATTGACATATTGGCTAATTTCGCGCTCTGGGGAGGGCCGACGATGAGCCAATTGCGAGACGTTCAGCCCATGGCTGACCAAGCCTTTGATGCGTTGAAAGCTGCATTGCAGCAAGGAGTTCTGCGGGAAGGGCAATTTCTGTCGATGCCGCAGCTCATTGAAATAATAGAGTTTCCTATCGCATCGGTGCGCGAGGCCGTGAAGCTGGCCAGTTCCGAGGGGCTTCTTGTGACGCTGCCCAAACGCGGGGTTCAGGTGATGGAGGCACGCCCGGACATCATTCGCGAGTGTCTCGATTTCCGGATGGTGCTGGATCAGGAGGGCGCGCGGCGCCGGATTGCCAGCGGTGATTTTTCTGGTTTGGAAATGCTGCGGATACAGCATCAGGACATGCTGGACAGTGCGCTGAATGCAGGCGCCGGCGATTCTCCGCTCATGGTGATCGAGCTCGAAGTTTCGCTGCATGACTACCTGGCGGCAGGGCTGGGCAACTCACATCTGGAAAAAGACTACGCCGCCAACCGCCTGCGCATCGCCGTCATTCAGAACACGCGCCCTTTCCTGCAGGCGCGGATTGTCACGGCAATGGAGGAGCATCTCGCCATCATGGGCGCGATGGAAGCCCGCGACAGCGAGGCCGCTGCCGCTGCGATCCGGTATCACTACGATCAGACGTTGCAGTGGTGGGGTGTTGCCCCTGATCAGGCAGCTTCGAACCGTCCTGCATCCTCAACCTAAAGGCGATAGGCGGAAATCTCACCGTCACGCCCGCGCAGGTGCACAGGGCCATGGTGCCGCAGACGCTGCAGCAGACCGTCGGTCTCAGCCGCGGCTTCCGCCTTGGCGGCATCGACAAGATCTGCGCTTGCCAGGCAGCGGCAGCCTGCCTTACGGGTCGCGCCTTCCAGGCGGCTGGCGACATTGACCGTGTCCCCCAGGACGGCAAACTCCAGCCGGGCCGGGGTGCCGATGTTGCCAATCACTACCGGGCCGTAGTGGACCCCGACCGAGAGGCCCAGGTCAGGCTGCCGGGGGGCGGCGGGACCGGATGACCAATCCGCAAAAGAATCTGCCATCTCCACCATGGCCGAGAGGGCATCAAAAGCATCGCGTTTCCCCGGTTCCGGCGTGCCGAAAGTCGCCATTAGCCCGTCGCCGGTGAATTTGTCCAACGTGCCGCCGTGGCGGAACACGACCTCGGCCAGCAACCCATGCACCTGCCGGAGCAATTCAATGGTTTCCTGCGGTGAATGCGCCTCGGACCACTTGGTGAAAGCCACCAGATCGGCAAAAAGCACTGCTGCCTTGTGTTCCCTGGGCGCAGAGAACGGATCCGTGCGCTCGGCCAGCAGCTGCGCCGTCTTGCGCGGGAAATAGCGCCCCAGGTTCTCTCTCTGCTGGGCAAGCGCCGCCTGTCTGAGCGCGATCCGGCGGGAGCGCCGGACAGCCAGGGCCAGAAGGCTGGCGGAAATCAGAAAAACCGCGATCTCCTGGACCCGGATGCCCAAATCGATGAAACCGGGCTGCGCCGTGAGCTGCAGGACGGCCTGAACGCTGATCACTTCGGGTTGCGCTGAGACGGTGTCGGGCAGACGCAGCAGCAGCCCGACGCCAGCGGCCCAGGCGACAACGGCAGAAATGCCGCCCCAAAGCACCAGTTTGGGCTGATAGACATAGGCCAGGCCCGCAAGCAGCACGAAGAAAAAGATAAAGGACCCGTATCGCAGCGCAAATTGCGGCGAGTAGTCGAAGGGCACCAGGGGGTTGGGGTAGAGCAGGGTGAAGGTCAGCAGCGCAAAATCGGCGAAGACAAAGACATACTGGTGCCAGGGCCGGGCCCATTCCGCGCGCCCGGCCAGCCACGCCCCCCAGCCGAGAAAGGCAAAGACCAGCAGCAGGCTATAGGTGAAAAGAGGGCCGGGCCAGGGAGAGAGAAACGTCACCAGAACCGCAATGGCGGTCAAGGCTGCGCTGCGTCCGATGGCGGCGGTTTTCTGCGCTGCCAATTCCTCACTGCGCAGCGAATGTGCCGGGTCCTGTTGCCCGGCCTCTTTCGTGTGGTCAGCCATCTGCCAGCTCCTGTTCAGTCCACCCATGCCTTCTGCGCGGCAGAGTAGCCCCAATACCGGGTGCGCCATAGCCTCCGCTGCGGCGGGGCCCGGGTTTTTTCACGCGGGCTGCCGCGGACAGCAGCCCTGCGGGCGGGGTGGACGCCGCAGCCATCGGTCATCACATGTTCGCCTGCGCGGCCGCCCCATCACCCGGGTGCAGCGGGACGTGCCGAATTTCCGCAGTGTTTCAAGTGCTGCGAAGGCAGAGCGGTCAGCGGTGCATCAATTCATGTCGCGCGGGAAAGGCTATAAGTGCCTTCCACGCAAAGAAAAACGCGCCCCAAGAAGGAGCGCGTTTCTCATTTTCTTCACCCTAGGCCTTAGTGACCGTTGATCAGCGCCGCCTGACCCATGTCGGGCAGTTCGTGGGCGATGCCCTTGTGGCAGCTGATGCAGGTCTTTTCGCCAGTGAACAGGAAACGTTCATGCGCTTCGGCTGCCCGCGGGCTTTGCCGGGTGATGTCCATCGATTCCGAACTGTGGCAGTTGCGGCACTCCAGGCTGTCGTTGGCCTCCAGCCGGGACCATTCGTTCTGCGCCAGCGTCAGACGGTGCTCCAGGAACTTCTCGCGCGTGTTGATGGTGCCGAAAATCTTGCCCCAGACCTCTTTCGAGGCCTGCATCTTGCGGGCGATCTTATTGGTCCATTCATGCGGCACGTGGCAGTCCGGGCAGGTCGCCCGCACACCGGAGCGGTTGGTGTAGTGGATCGTCGGCTTCAGCTCTTCGAAGACGTTATCGCTCATCTCGTGGCAGCTGGTGCAGAAGGCTTCGGTGTTGGTCACTTCCAGCGCGGTGTTGAAGCCGCCCCAGAAGATGATTCCCATCAGAAAGCCGCCCATGGTCAGCGCGCCAAGGGAATAGTGCACTGAGGGGCGTTTGATCACCCCCCAGGTGCGCCGGAGAAAACCGAACATCAGTTGCCCTCCTGACCCGAGACATATTCCAGCACCTGGTCGATATCGACAAAGCCGTTTTCAACCAGATCCTTGGTCTGGCCCTGCGGCACGTGGCACTGGTTGCAGAAGTAGCGGCGCGGCGTCACAGACGACAGGAACTGATTGTCCCGGCTCATGAAGTGGGTGATCGACACCATCGGTGCCTGGCTGATTTCCAGTGCGGTGCGCGAGTGGCAGGTCAGGCATTGGTTGGCGTTCAGATCGATCTGGTAGCTGTCGATCTTATGCGGGATCAGCGGCGGCTGTTCCGGGTAGTTGCGCACCTGGCGCAGGTCGGTGTTCTTGACCGGTGCGATCGGCGGCGGGCTGGCATTTCCATCATCAAATCTGCACCGATCAAGCCGTCGCGCAGGGTTGCGACGCTTTCCTGGGCCAGCAGGGGGCTGGCGGAAACCGCCAGCGCCAGAGCCCCAAGTGCAAGGGTTTTACGGAATGCTTGTTTCAGGTCAGGCCCCCAGAGCTTCGATTTTGACCGCGCATTTCTTGAAGTCGGTTTGTTTGGACAAAGGATCAGTCGCATCCAGCGTCACCTTGTTGATCAGCTGGCGTGCATCGAACCACGGCACGAAGATCAGGCCTTTTGGCGGCTTGTTGCGGCCGCGGGTCTCGACCCGTGTGTGGATCTCGCCGCGGCGCGACGACACTTTGACCGCAGAACCGCGGCGCAGGCCCAGCTGTTTGGCGTCATCCGGGTGCATGTAGCACAGCGCATCCGGAACTGCCTTGTGCAGCTCGGGCACACGCTGGGTCATCGAACCGGAATGCCAGTGCTCCAGAACCCGGCCGGTGGAGAGCCAGAAGGGGTATTCCTCGTCCGGGACTTCCGCGGGCGGCTCGTAAGGCAGGGCGAAGATCACCGCCTTGCCGTCGGGCTTGCCGTAGAATTCGAAGTCCGAACCCGGTGTCACGTAGGGATCCGAGCCTTCTTTGAAGCGCCACTTGGTTTCCTTGCCGTCGACCACCGGCCAGCGCAACCCGCGGGTCTCGTGGTAGGTTTCGAACGGGGCAAGGTCGTGTGCCTTGCCACGTCCAAATGCGGCGTATTCTTCGAACAGTCCCTTCTGGATGTAGAAACCGAAGTCCTCGGCCTCGTGGTTGGCATATTCATCCGAAGTCTGTTCCAGCGGGAAGGCATCAACCTGACCGTTGGCATAGAGCACCTCGAACAGGGTCTTGCCCTTGTATTCCGGATTGGCATCCAGAAGTTCGGCAGGCCAGACTTCGTCGGTGGTGAAGCGCTTGGAGAATTCGACCAGCTGCCACATGTCCGACTTGGACTCACCCGGTGCATCCACCAGCTGATGCCAGAACTGGGTGCGCCGTTCCGCATTGCCGTAGGCACCTTCTTTTTCCACCCACATGGCGGTGGGCAGGATCAGGTCGGCGGCTTCGCAGGTGACGGTCGGATAGGCATCCGACACCACGATGAAGTTATCGGGGTTGCGGTAGCCCGGCAGCCCTTCTTCCATCATGTTCGGTGCGGCCTGCATGTTGTTGTTGACCTGCACCCAGTAGGCGTTGATGTCGCCGTCCTTCAGCTTGCGGTTCTGCACAACAGCGTGGGCGCCATTCCAATCCGGCACGGTGCCTTCCGGCAGCCTCCAGATTTTCTCGGCATAGGCGCGGTGCTCGGGGTTCACCACAACCATGTCTGCGGGCAGGCGGTGCGAGAAGGTGCCAACCTCACGTGCAGTCCCGCAGGCCGAAGGCTGACCGGTCAGTGAGAAAGGCGAGTTGCCAGGCGTCGAGATCTTACCGGTCAGCAGGTGCAGGTTGTAGAGCATGTTGTTGGTCCAGACACCGCGGGTGTGCTGGTTGGTGCCCATGGTCCACAGCGACATGACCTTGACGTTCGGATCGGCATAAAGCTTGGCGATCTTTTCGATGGTCGCAACCGGAACCCCCGACATTTCCTCGGCTTTCTCCAAGGTGTATTCGGAGACGAACGCGGCGAATTCCTCAAAGCTGATCGGGTCGGACTTGCCGGAGTTGGGGTTGGCCGCCGCCTGCTGCAGCGGGTGATCGTCGCGCAACCCGTAGCCGATGTCGGTGGCGCCTTTGCGGAAGTTCACGTGCTTGCCGACGAAGTCTTCGTTCACCGCACCATTCTGGATGATGTAGTTGGCGATGGCGTTCAGCAGCACCATGTCGGTCTGCGGGGTGAAGATCGCCGGGATGTCTGCCAGGTCGAAGCTGCGGTGCTTGAAGGTCGACAGCACGGCCACCTGGGTGTCCGGGTGGCTGAAACGGCGGTCGGCGATGCGGGTCCACAGGATCGGGTGCATCTCGGCCATGTTGGAACCCCAGAGCACGAAGGCATCTGCGTTCTCGAAGTCGTCGTAGCAGCCCATCGGCTCGTCGATGCCGAAGGTGCGCATGAAGCCGCCCACGGCCGAGGCCATGCAGTGGCGCGCGTTGGGGTCGATGTTGTTGGAGCGGAAGCCCGCTTTCATCAGCTTGGAGGCGGCGTAGCCTTCCCAGACGGTCCACTGGCCGGAGCCGAACATGCCGATGCCCTTGGGGCCTTTTTCCGCCAGGGCCTTCTTCCACTTTACGGCCATGATGTCGAAGGCTTCATCCCAGGACACCGGGGTGAATTCGCCTTCTTTGTCATAAACGCCATCGGTCTTGCGCAGCAGCGGCTGGGTCAGCCGGTCCTTGCCGTACATGATCTTGGACAGGAAGTAGCCTTTGACGCAGTTCAACCCGCGGTTCACCGGGGCTTCGGCATCGCCGTGGCTGGCAACAACACGGCCGGCTTTGGTGGCAACCATGATGGAACAGCCAGTGCC
>CAJXHQ010000146.1 GCA_913054485.1 uncultured Paracoccaceae bacterium | reverse complement strand
CGTGCGCAGCGCGTCATAGATATAGGCTTCGGTCATGAGTTGTCTCCTCAGGCGCGGTCCGACGGGTTGCCGGGCATCAGGTCATAGGGGTGTTTCCAGCCAGGCGTCTGCGAAATGCGGGTAAGCCAGGCGTCGATATGGGGGTATTCGGCGCGGTCAAAGCCGAAGGGTTCGGGGTAGTAGAGGTAGCCGCAGCAGGAGATGTCGGCGTTGGTCATGCCATCGCCAACGATCCAAGTGCGGCCCTCAAGATGGGTGTTCAGGGTTGCATAGGCTGCTTTCAGGCGGCCCTGCATGAAGGGAATAACCTGTTCCGGGCGTTTGTCCGCGGGCAGGAAGTTCATCAGGAAACGGGTCATGCCGGCCTGGCTGGAGAGTTTGTGATTGTCCCACAGTACCCAGCGCAGCACCTCGTATTTGTCTTGCGGATCACCGCCGAATTCTCCGGTCTTGTCGGTGATATACTGCTGGATCGCGCCGGATTGGGTGAGGCGGGTATCGCCGTCCTCCAGCACCGGGGCTTCGCCCATCACGTTGACATCGCGGAACTCTGCGCTGCGGGCGGCCCCGCCGAAGAAGTCGACAAAGACCGGTTCCCAGTCGAGGCCGGACAGTTCAAGCGCCAGCGCCGCCTTGTAGGAATTGCCGCTTTCACCGAAACAATGGAGTTTAATCGTCATGGGTCTGTTCCTGTTGCTGAGGCCGGAGCGGGGGTTTCACACCCCCGCACCCCCGTGGAGTATTCGTGGAAAGATGATGGGGCCCTTTACGCCCTGGTAACCATGATTGCAGAGCCTTGAGAGGCGGTACAGGCTGGAGAGCCGATGGCCGCGGAAGGTGAAGGCAGCGCTCCCGTCCTGATGGCCTGGGCCCTGTGGCGGGGGCGTTTCATCTTTTCCGAATTCTCCCATGCGGTTGCCCGGCGGCAGGTGTTGCCGCCGAGCACCGGCTGATCAGAAGCTTTCGGCGTCCAGCGCCATCACCGTGTCCGCACCCGACTGGATGCGCGCCAGGTGCATGCCCGTGGCGGGCAGGCGGCGCGCCATGTAGTAGCGCCCGGTGGTGAGCTTTGTCTCGTAGAACGCTGCGTCGGACGCGCCGGCTTCCAGCGCCGCATGCGCCGCCTTGCCCATGCGGGCCCACATCAGGCCGAGGCAGACATGCCCGAAGAGATGCATGAAGTCATAAGACCCCGCCAGCGCGTGGTTGGGGTTTTTCACGCCTGCCTGCATGAAATACATGCCCGCCGCCTGCAGATCCTTGGAGGCGGTTTTCAGTGGCTCGATGAATTCCTTGGCATAAGATTCGGAGATGCCAGCATTTTCCTTGCAAAAGTTCTTCACCAGTTCGAAGAAGGCCATCACATGCTTGCCGCCGTCAGCGCCCAGCTTGCGGCCGACCAGGTCCAGGGCCTGCACGCCGTTGGCGCCCTCGTAGATCATCGCGATGCGCGCATCGCGGGTGAACTGCGACATGCCCCATTCTTCGATATAGCCGTGGCCGCCATAGACCTGCTGGGCCTGCACGGTCATGTCGTAGCCCTCGTCGGTCAGGAAGCCCTTGATCACCGGGGTCAGCAGCGACACCAGCCCGTCCGCATCCGCGTCCTTGCTGCGGTGTGCCTGGTCGATCAGCGAAGCCCCCCACAGGAGGAAGGCGCGGCCGCCTTCGGCAAAGCTTTTCTGGTCCATCAGGCTGCGGCGGATATCCGGGTGCACGATCAGCGGATCGGCGGGGCCCTCCGGGTTTTTCACCCCGGTCACGTCGCGGCCCTGCAGCCGGTCCTTGGCGTAGGCAACCGCGTTCTGATAGGCGGCCTCGGCCTGGGAGAGGCCCTGCATGCCGACACCCAGCCGCGCTTCGTTCATCATGGTGAACATGGCGCGCATGCCCTTGTTTTCCTCGCCCAGGAGGAAGCCGGTGGCGCTGTCGTAATTCATCACGCAGGTGGAGTTGCCGTGGATGCCCATCTTTTCTTCGATGTTGCCCACGGCGGCGCCGTTGCGGTCGCCCAGGGAGCCGTCCTCATTGACCATGAACTTCGGCACAATGAACAGCGAGACACCCTTGATGCCCTCCGGCGCGCCGTCGATCTTGGCCAGCACGAGGTGGATGATGTTGTCGGACATGTCGTGTTCACCGGCCGAGATGAAGATCTTCTGGCCGGAGATTTTGTAGGAGCCGTCATCCTGCGGTTCCGCCTTGGTGCGCATCAGGCCCAGATCGGTGCCGCAGTGCGGCTCGGTCAGGTTCATGGTGCCGGTCCAGTCGCAGGCGATCATCTTGGGCAGGTAGGTGTCTTTCTGCGCGTCCGTGCCGTGCGCCAGGATGGCCGAAGCCGCGCCATGGGTCAGACCGTGGTACATGGCAAAGGCCTGGTTGGCAGAGGAGAACATTTCCCCCACCGCAGTGCCGATCACTGCGGGCATGTTCTGGCCGCCGTATTGCTCGGGCATGTCGATGCCGGGCCAGCCGCCTTCTTTCAGCTGCTCAAAGGCCGCTTTGAAGCCGGTGGGGGTGCGCACCACGCCGTTCTCCAGCGTGCAGCCTTCCTTGTCACCGACCACGTTCAGCGGCGTCAGCACTTCGGAGCTGATCTTGCCGGCCTCTTCCAAAATGGCATTGGTGAAATCGGCTTCCAGTTCTTCGTAGCCGGGAATGTCCGATCCGGTCACGTTGAGCACATCGTGCAGCAGGAATTGCATGTCCTTGGTGGGGGCGGTGTAGCTGGGCATCTTTATCTCCCTGGGTTTGGGATGCGTCTGTTGGTCGGTTCCGCCTGGCGGGGGCGGAGAAGGGCGTTATCCGGCGGCCTTTTCCTTGGCGGCCATGGCTGCAACGGCGTCCTCGCCCCATTGCAGCTGTTCTTTCAGGTCTTCGATGGCTTCTGTCAGCTCTTCGCGCTGGCGTTCCATATCGGCGAGCCGGTCGCGGCCGATCTCCACCGTGCGGGTCAGCTGAGTGAGCTGCTGGTCGCCGACGTGGTAGAGATCCAGCAGCTGGCGGATCTCCTCCAGGCTGAAGCCGAAGCGCTTGCCGCGCAGGATCAGTTTCAGCCGGGCGCGGTCGCGCTTGGTGAACAGGCGCTTCTGGCCCTCGCGGTGAGGGAACAGAAGCTCTTTGGCTTCGTAGAACCGCAGGGTGCGCGGGGTCACGCCGAAGGCGTCGCACATCTCGCGGATTGTCAGTGTTTCTTCTGTCATATCTGGCACTCTTCACTAGCGGCGGACCTGCCGGTTGGAGCTGATGCCCACAGCATAGACCAACAAGTTGCCGTTTACGTAAGCTGTACGCTGCGTCACTTTTGCGACTGACGTAAGATCCTATCTTCGCGACGCTGCGTCATTAAGGCTAGCGCAGCGGATATGAGCGGCAACTGACGCCGGACGCGCGAATCTCAGGGTTCTGGGCGGGGGGCGCCAGTATCGCGCCAGATCATCACCAGCCCGCCGGAGATGATGATGGCGGCCCCTGCAAGAGTCATCCGGTCGGGCACCTCATTCCAGATCAGCAAACCCAGAAGGGTGGCCCAGATCAGGCCGGTGTAGTCGAGCGGAGCAACCGCTGCGGCAGGGGCGGTGCGGAAGGCCTGGGTGATCATAGTGATGCCCGCGGTTCCGGACAGGGCGATGGCGGCGAACTGCCAGAGATCTCCGGCGCTGACCGGCGTCCAGACAAACACCACGGCGCTGCCGCTGAGGACCACGCTGGCAGCTGTCATCCAAAGGAGCAGCGTCCAGACGCTTTCGCGCCTGTCGACCCAGCGGGCGCTCAGGAAAAGGAAGGCATTCACAAAGGCGGTTGCAACCGCGAGCAGGGAGACCGGCTGGAAGGCCATCGTGCCGGGGCGCACAATGATCAGCGCGCCAAGGAAGCCGGAGAGGACTGCCAGCCAGCGCAGCCTGCCGGGCCGTTCGCCAAGGAAAAGCGCCGAAATGGCAGTGATCACAAGTGGGGCGATGTAGATCAGCGCGGTAGAGGCGGCGAGGCCCAGCTCCACCACGCTGGTGAACAGCATCACCGTGGCAAGGATCCACAGGAACCCGCGCAGAAAATGCACTGCGGGCCGTGCGGAAAGCAGCGCAGTCCTTCCGCCCATGCGGAGAGTGATCAGGATCGTGAAGGGCAGGGCGATGGCATTGCGCAGAAAGAGAATCTGCAAGGGGGCGTAATCTGCACTCAGAGATTTCCCATAGGCGTTGTTCACCGCAAGGCAGGCCACGCCGCAACACATCAGGACCGTGCCCTGGGTACCGTTAAGAGGGCGGGAGACGGCAGTTGGGTGCATGATGATCCTGAAATCTGATAAAAATAAAAAAATATGGCAAAATTGCAGGCACTATGTGCAGCTGCCAAACAGGGCGCAAGCTGTCTCCCGCTAAGGCCGGGGCAGGCGCGGCGGTTCAGGGGCTTGAGTGCGCCGCGGCCGCGTCTTAGGTCTTTAGGCGATCCAGAGGCAGGAGCACGGCGGATGAGCAGCGAAGAGATGGAGATGATTGAGGCGCTGATTGCGCTTCATGCGGGAACGGACCGGCAAGGTCCGGGGGATACAGCCCTGTCGCGGGCTGTTCTGGACCGGCTGCCGCCGCTGCCTGCGGGGGCGAAGGTGGCCGACCTCGGCTGCGGATCCGGAGCGGCCAGCCTTCTGCTGGCGCGGCAGCTGAAACGTCCGGTCCTGTCGGTGGATCTGACGGCAGCGTTTCTGGAAGGGCTGGAAAGCCGCGCGGCAGAGCAGGGTCTGGAGGGGCTGATCACACCGCTCTGTGCCGACATGGGGGCGATGGACCCGGCAGAGTATCAATTCGGGCTGATCTGGTCGGAAGGGGCGGCCTATAACCTTTCTTTCGAGGGCGCGCTGAAAGCCTGGCGGCCGCTTCTGGAAGAAGAGGGTATCGCGGTGATTTCAGAGATGAGCTGGTTTGGCGCCGAACGCCCCGGGGAAGCAGCGGCCTTCTGGTCTGCGGCCTACCCGCAAATGGCGGAGGAAGCTGCCAATCTGGAGCTTGCCCGGACCAATGGTTTCAAACCGCTGTTCACCGAACGCCTGTCTGCGCAGGCCTGGTGGGACAGCTATTACACTCCCTTGCTGGAAAATGTGGCGCAATACGAGGCATCGCCCTCTGCGGCGATGCAGCAGGTGCTGGCAGAGACCCGGCAGGAAATCGAACTGTTCCGGAAGTATTCGGATCACTACGGCTACACGTTTTATGTCTTGCTGGCCGGCTGATGCCTGCTGTGCCGCCTGCGGGCTGACTCTTGCTCCCAGGCCTTGATCAGGGCATCGCGCCGGGCGGGATATTTGCTGTCCAGCACGGTCAGTTCCTGCACCCTGTCGGTCTTGAAATGCCGGTAGCCTTCGCGCCTCTCGCACCAGGCGACAATATAGCGGGTGTTGTCCAGATAGGCGATCAGCAGCGGCCAGATGACCCGGCGGGTCTGCGCATCTGATTTGTCGGTGTAGGCCAGCTCCAGCTTGCGCCGCTCGCGGATCGCCCGCCGCAGCACCGCGCCGTCGAACCGGTCCTGTGGCGGGGCTTGGGTTGTGACCGCCCGGGCGCCGCCATCCAGCATGATCGGGCGCAGCTCTGGCGGGATCGCGTCTGAAAGTTTGGCCACCAGATCGCGTGCTGCCCGCGCCAGCGACGGGTCGGCCTGACGGGCCACCATGGCCGCGCCAAGCGCTGCGGCCTCCAGCTCATCCGCGGTCAGCATCAGGGGCGGCATGTCGTAGCCTTGGTCCAGCACATAGCCGGTGCCGGCCTCTCCGGTAACCGGCACGCGCTGGGCGATCAGCTCGGCCATATCGCGGTAAAGCGTGCGCAGCGAGATTTCCAGCTCATCTGCCAGCATGCGGCCGGTCACCGGCGCGCGGGCTCCGCGCAGGATCTGGATGATCTGGAACAGGCGTTCGGTGCGGCGCATTTTTTCCTCCTGCTGCCATCCTGCTGCCATAACGCTGTCAGCAGGGCAAGCTTAGACAGAAGATCAGAGAGACAAACGCCCCAGCGGGGCACTTCAAAAAACAAACGGAATTACACCATGCTCAAGCAAAAACGCGCCCTTGTGATCAATGCCAGCCCGGATGCGGTGTGGCAGGTGCTTGCCAGGTTCATGCATGTCGATGAGATCGCTCCGGGCATTACCAAGGTAGAGGCGCTGACAACCGGGCCGGACCAGACCGGCAGCAAGCGCCGCTGCCATTTCGAGAATGGCAGCTGGCTGGACGAAGAGGTGACGGAGTGGCAGCCGGGCCGCGGTTACCGCGTGCGTCTGTCTGAATTGAACCCGCTGCCGCTGAAATCGGCGGAGGCCTATCTGCGGATCAGCCCAGAAGGGTCCGGGCGTTCGCGGGTGGAATGGGGGATGGAATTCCGCATGAAATATGGCCCGTTTGGCTGGCTGCTGGGCCAGGCTGCCATCAAACCGGTGATGGGCAAGGTGCTGAATGGCAACCTGCAGGCGCTGGAGCAGAAGCTTCAGTCCCGTCAGGCGGCCTGATCAGACCCCAATTGAAAACCTAGTCCGGCCCTCTGGCCGCCTGCACCCGTAGTGCGGCCAGCTCATCCATCGCCTGATCCAGCTGTTCGCGCTGCTTTTTCAGCTCGCCCATCTGCCGGTCGGCCATTTCGACAAAGGCCTGCATCTGGGCCGCGTTGCCTTTTTCCTCGTAGATCAGCAGCCACTGGCGGATTTCCTCCAGCTGGAAACCGAAGCGGCGGCCCCGAAGGATCAGCTCCATCCGGGCCTTTTCACGCGCGCCGTAGAAACGCGAGCGCCCCTCGCGGTCGGGCTGCAAAAGCTCGATATACTCATAGTACCGAAGGGTACGTGGCGTCACATCGAAGGCGGCGCACATTTCTTTGAATGACAATCTCTGCTCGGCCATCCACACTCTCCATCAACTGATGAAAATCTATGCGGTTACGCGGGGATGCGCAACAGCCGGGGTTGCGCCCGAAGGCGGCTGGACCGCATAAGACGGAACGTCATCAGGACAATTCACACCGGGAAGAGGACAGGTCATGGCAGAGCGCGCGGAATTGGCAAAGCAGTTCATCGAAGCGCTGCCCCATGCGCGTGAACTGGGGCTGAGGCTGGCGCAAATGGGCGGCGGCAAGGCCGAGATTACCATGCCCTATGACACCAAGCTGATCGGCGACCCGGAAACCGGCGTGATCCACGGCGGCGCGGTCTCCGCCCTGATGGACACCTGCTGCGGGGCCGCGGTGATGAGCCACCCGTCCTCGCCCGCTGCAACGGCGACCATTGATCTGCGCATTGACTACATGCGCGCGGCGACACCGGGCCAGCGGGTGGCAGCGCGCGCCGAATGCTATCACATCACCCGCAGCGTGGCCTTTGTGCGCGCCATCGCGGTGGACGAAGATGACGGCAACCCGGTGGCCACAGCAGCCGGGACTTTCACCGTGGAGACAAAGACATGAGCCGCCCCCGTCCCGAACATATCCAGGTGG